>JBFGHG010000423.1:0-4098 GCA_041578395.1 Acidobacteriota bacterium | reverse complement strand
TCGTCCAGAAAGGGTTCAGCAGCGGGGATCAGCTGCTGCGCCCAGCCCGCGTGCGGGTGGGGCAATACGGTGGGTGAAGTGGCACGTGGCACGGGCATCCTGCCCGTGATCCGGAGTCACGGCCTGGAAGGCCGCTCCAAATCACAGCCTGGAAGGCCGTGCCCCGGCTACGGCTTCTTCTCGGCGCCCGCCAGCGCCCGGTAGTACTCCTCCACGCGGTCACGGAACTGGGGCGGGACCTCGTCGTCGTGGGTCAGCCGCAGCTGCTGCTCGCGCTGCTTCTGCAGCTTGTCGTACAGATCCAGCTCGACTTCGCGGAAGCCGTTGATGATCTGGTTGCGCAGCCGCGCGATCTCCTCCGGGTCGTTGAAGATCCGGTTGGCGTCCAGCTGGCGCATCATGCGCGCCAGGTTGGCGATGTCACGAGAGCTGCCGGGGTCGATGCCGCGCAGCAGATCGCGGATCTGCTCGGCGTCGCCGATGCGCTCGCGCCATTCCCGCTCCACCTGCTGCGGGTTGATCCCGCCCGAGTTGGCGAAGGGGTTGGCCTGGCGGCTGGTCTGGCTGTCGCCGCCCGTCATGCTGGGAGGACCGCTCTCGGCACCGCCCTGCTGGGCCATCGGACCCTCGGTGCGCGGTCCGGGCTGCGGCTGCGAGCCCTGCTCTCCCTGGGAGCCCGCCTGGCCCTGCTGACCCGGCTGACTGCCCGGCTGACGGCCCTGCTGTCCTTCCCGGCCTTGCTGGCCCTGTTCGCCCTGCTGCCCCTGTTCACCTTCCCGGCCCTCCTGGCCCTGCTGGCCTTGCTGGCCCTGCTGGCCTTGCTGACCCTCCTGGCCCTGCTGGCCCTGCTGGCCCTGCTGGCCTTCCCGACCCTGCTGGCCTTCCTGTTCCTCCTGCTGGCCGCGCCCCTGCTGCTGATCGGCGGCCCGCTGGCTCATCGAGTTGAGGTCTTCCACCAGGTTGCCCAACTCACCCAGCGCCCGCTCGGCGCGCTCGGTCCCGTCGGGCCGACGCCCGGAACCCATCGCCTGTTCGGCTTCCGAGACCATTTCGGCGAGTTCCCGCATCTCTCCGGAGACGTTGGACTCCAGGTCGTGGGCGGGATCGGCCCAGGTCTGGCGCAGCAGGGCGCTGCCCTGCTCCATCTTCTCGGCGATGCGCTGGTCGCGGACGTGGTGGCCGGCCGCCTTCAGCTTCTTGGCCGCCTCCGGCTCGGTCGAAGCCAGCCGCCGCGCGTTCTGGTGCAGCTCCGTCTCCAGCCGGCGCACGTCGTCCTGCAGCGACTCCTTTTCTCCCAGCAACCCCTGCATCTTGCGGAAGAAGTCCTCGTCCAGTTGCTGGGCGCGCTGCTTGTCGGCCAGCTCACCCAGGCCGCGGACGACTTCCTCCTGCCTCTCGGCCAGCTCGCGAGCCTGCTGGGCCATCTGTCCCACCGCTCCGCTGCGCTGGTTTTCGAGCCGCTGCTGGAGGGCCTGGCGGGCCTGCTGCAGCCTCTGCAGCGCCTGCTCGGCCATCATCTGGGCCTGCTGGGGATTCCCCTCGCCCGCCTGGCTCTCGCGCAGGTCGCGGGCGGCCCGATTCAGGTCACGGCTGACCTCGTTGAGGCGCTGGTCGCGCTTTTCCCGTGAGAGGCGTTCCAGCTGCCTGGCCAGTTCCTCGATCTCCTCGAGCAGCTGCTGCTGCGACGCGCCTCCGCCGGAGGACGAAGAGGGCGTCCCCTTGCGCCGCCGCTCGACCTCCTGCTGCTGGCGCGCGGCCAGTTCCTTGAGCTTGCGGGCCGCCTCGTCCAGCTCCTGCTCGCGCTGCTCCTGCCGGCTCTGCTGCAGCGTCTCGTACTGGTTCTTGGTCTTGTCCAGCTCGAGGTCCACCAGGTCGGCCAGGTCCTCGGCGCTGGAATCGTTGCCGCCGGAGCCGCCGCCGCCCATGGCCACCTGGATCTCCTTGAAGAGGGCCTCGGCGCGCAGCAGCTGCTGGTACGCCTTCTGTTCGGGCTGCAGGGCCTCCTTGGGCCGGAACTGGTTCAGGTGTTCGTGGGCGGCGCCCATCTGTTCGATCGCCTGCTCGAGGTAGCCGACCATCTCCTGGAACATTTCGCCCGAGGTGGCGGCCCCGCGGCGGCCGATGCGCTCCACGATCGTCCGGGCCTGCTGCTGCAGCTGCTGCTGCATCAGGGCGATCGTCTGGGTGTTCTCCTCGAACTCCTCCCGGGTCTGCCCCTCCTGGTCGCGCAGCACGTTGAAGGTGGCCGAGACGATCTCCTTCTGAAAACGGGAGAGCATCAGCGACTCGCCGCCTCCTTCTCCTCCGCCCGCCTGCTGGGACTGCCGGTACTCGCGGTCGTAGGGCTGCACGTCCAGGAAGTAGATGTCGGTCTTGGCCAGACCGCGGGCGTCCCGGGCCTCGGCCCAGTAGGAGACGAAATCGCCCGGCACCAGCTCGTACTCCTCCAGGTAGAGGGTGTGCGAGGTGGTGACGCGGCGCGACCAGCGGGGAGCGTCCAGCTTCAGCGCCTGCTCCGGCTCCCCGTTGAGCGAAAACTGCAGGGTCACGTCGCGGACGCCGAAATCGTCCTCGGCCGTCACTTCCAGGAACACCTCTTCGATGTTGGTCACCTTCAGATCGCGGCCCGGCTTGCCGAAGCTCACCGTGGCCGGCTGGTCTTCGAGCGCCTCCACCACGTACTCGTCCGAGGCGGGACTCCAGACGCCCTCCAGGTTCTGCAGATGAATCCGGTAGAAGTCGTCCCCGGTGACTTCGAAGGCGCCCGTGAGCACCTTGTCCGAGGTCAGTTCCAGGGGCACTTCCCCGGCCTCTTCCAGCTGGATCTTGCCGGCCATCACCGGCTGGTCCACCTCGACCTGGAACTCCGCCCGGGTGCCCGCCAGCGCCCGGATGTCCCACTCCTCGGTCAGGACCTGCGGCTGCAGGCCGGTGTAGGAGGGGAAGCGCAGCGTCACTTCCATCTTCTCCACGGCCGGGATCTCGGAGACCTCGATGCCGTAGACGTCCGAGCGGATGCCGTCGGACTCCACGTAGTACTGCAGGGGGTCACGCACGTCGAACAGCAGGAAGACGAAACGGTTGCTCTCCGGGTCGGGGCGCATGGCGGCCGCTTCCCAGTCGGGGCGGTTGGCGTACTTGGCCCACAGCTTGACCTGATCGGAAGTGAAGCCTTCCAGGGTGGCCTCGATCCGCACGTCAGCGTGACGGACCACGCGGGTGTCGCCGGGGTCGACCGTGATGGAGTACAGCGGCGGCGTCTCGTCGGCCAGCCAGCCGCGCGCCAGCTTGTCCAGGCTGTAGCGGTAGGCTTCCGGCCCCCCCAGAAAGAGGATCGAGAAGATCAGGGCGGAGACTCCCACGCTGGCCGCCGACAACAGGCTGGAGCGCCGGTAGTAGAGCGCCGGGCGCGGGACCTGCTTCAGCTTGCGGCGGGCGTCCGCCTCGATCAGCGGCCGCACGGAAGGGTACACGCGTTCGGGGGACTCTTCGATCTCGACGGCGGTGGAAAGCCGGTCCTGAAACTCCGGGTGGCGTTCTTCCAGAAAGCGCGCCAGGCGCCGCGGCGTCGGGCGCCGGATCAGCGGCCACAGGACGTAGCGCGCCAGCAGCACGCCCAACCCTACGCCTCCGGCCAGCCGGATCCAGAAGAGGGCCGAATCGGAGAAGTTGCTGCGGGCCAGAATCAAGCTGGCCAGCAAACTGCCCGCCAGCACCACCACCGCCAGCAGTCCGAGTCCGCGCAGCACGCGCTCGAAGCTCAGCCGCCGACGGATCTTCAGGATTTCCCACACGATCGGAGTGAATCTCATAGCGCCTTCCCACTCTCCATCTTACTGCCTCTCCCCGTCAAAGTTCAGTACGCCCGCCATCCACCCTTCGCCCTTGGTGGATCCCGTTCACGATTTGCTCCGGTTCGCCACCCAGGCTTCCATCCCCAGCACCAGCCCGCCGGCCACCAGGAATACCCACCACAGCGACTGCTGCCGTTCCTTGCGGGCGGCGGCGACCTCCGCTTCGTCGGGCGAGGCCTGCGACTCTCCGGGCACGAACAGGGCCAGCAGATCCTCGGCCCGTACCCGGCTCAGGTCCGATTCC
>JBFGHG010000422.1:0-4103 GCA_041578395.1 Acidobacteriota bacterium | reverse complement strand
GGCTCCACTCCCAAGACCATGTTCGAGATGCTGGCGTCGGACGAGTTCCGCGAGCAGGTCCCCTGGGACCGGGTCGACTTGTTCTGGGGAGACGAGCGGGGCGTCCCGCCCGATCACCAGGACTCCAACTACCGGATGACGCGCGAAGCCATGCTGGAAGACGTCCCCATCCCACGGGACCACGTCTACCGCATCCCGGCCGACCACGCCGACATCGCGAAGGGCGCCGAGATCTACGAGGAAACCCTGCGCCGCTACTTCGGGCTGGGCGCCGGACAGCTGCCCCGCTTCGACCTGGTCTACCTGGGGATGGGAGACGACGGGCACACGGCTTCGCTGTTTCCCGGAACCAAGGCGCTGGCCGAAGAGAAGCGTTTCGTGGTCAAGAACTACGTCGACAAGTTCCAGTCGTGGCGGGTCACCCTGACCGTGCCCGCCATCAACAACGCAAAGAACGTGGTATTCCTGATCGCCGGAGCGGGCAAGGCCGATCGTCTGAAGGAGGTACTGGAGGGTCCGCGCGACCCGGACCGGCTCCCCTCCCAGATGATCCAGCCGCGGGACGGCGAGCTGGTGCTGATCCTGGACGAGGCGGCGGCGGCCAAACTGAGCGACAGAGGGTAATGCGAGAGCGGGAGCGGATCGATGCTGTATCTGGCCGGTGACATCGGAGGGACCAAGACCAATCTGGCGGTGTTCGAGATCGAGGACGGGAAACTCGACCCGGTCGCCGAACAGACCTTCGTGAGCAGGAAGTACCCCGGGCTCGAGCAGGTGTCCGAGGAGTTCCTGGAGGGGGCCGAAGGGGTCGACCCGAAGGCCATCCAGTCGGCCGCCTTCGGCATCGCCGGCCCGGTGCTGGGGGACGTCTGCCGCACCCCCAACCTCCCCTGGGTGGTGGACGGCCGGCAGGTCCGGGAACGCCTCGGCGTGGCCAAGGTCAAGCTGCTCAACGATCTGGAGGCCAACGGCTGGGGAATTCCGCTGCTGGAGGCCGACCAGCTGGTCACGCTCAACGAGGGCCGCAGCTATCCGGAAGGGCACGGAGCGCTGATTTCGGCGGGGACGGGCCTGGGCGAGGCGTTCCTGTTCAACGACGGCAAGAACTGGATTCCGGTGGCTTCCGAGGGCGGGCACGCCAGCTTCGCCCCCCGCAACGACCTCGAGTTCGAGTTGCTGGTCTACCTGCAGAAGGAGTTCGGGCACGTCAGCTACGAGCGCGTGGTGTCGGGGATGGGGATACACAACCTGTACCGGTTCCTGCGCGACACGGGCCGCGGCGAGGAGCCGGCGTGGCTGGCCGAGGAGATCGGGGCGGGCGATCCGACGGCGGCGATTTCCAAGGCTGCCGCCGAGGGGCGCAGCGACCTGTGCGAGCAGGCCATGCGGCTGTTCGTCTCGCTGTACGGGGCGGAGGCGGGCAATCTGGCCCTCAAGTGCAAGGCCCTGGGCGGGTTGTACGTGGGAGGCGGCATCGCCCCCCGCATCATCGACCGGATGAAGGACGGCACCTTCATGGCCGCCTTCACCGACAAAGGCCGCCTCTCGGCGATGGTCAAGGAGATTCCGGTCCGAGTCATCCTCAACCCCAAGACCGCCCTGTACGGTGCCGGCCGCTGCGCCGCCCAGCTTTGATCGGGGTCCGTGAGTTAAGGAAACCCCGTGGACGGTTCGGAACTGGTTTATCTGCAGGCGCTTTCCCGGCAGCATCCGAACGTCGAGGCCGCCGTCGGGGAGATTGCGCGCCTGCGGGCCGCGCTGACCCTGCCCAAGGGCACGATTCACGTGCTGAGCGACATTCACGGGGAAGCCAAGAAGCTGCGGCACGTGATTCACAACGCCTCCGGCGGCCTGCGCCCCACCGTGGAGCGGCTCTTCGGCGAGCGGCTCGACCAGCGCGCGGTCGAAGAGTTCCTGACCTTGATCTACTACCCCAAGGAAGCCCTGATCCGTCTGAGCCTGCAGCAGCCCGACGGCTTTCGCACGGCCTTCGGCCGCTACACCGCGCTGGCCTTCGAATTGATGCGCCACGTGGCCCGGCGCAGCCTGGTCCGCGACATCGACCGCACCTTTCCCGAGGAATACCGGGAGCTGTTCCGCGAACTCTTTTTCGAGCGGCCCACCGCCAGCGGCGTGCACTGCGCGGACGCCATGCTGGGGACCATCCTCGACTACGATCAGGCCTCCGAGTTCCTGCAGGAAGTCGCCCGGACGATTCGCCACCTGACGGTGCGGGAACTGATCGTGGCGGGGGACTGCGGAGACCGGGGGCCGCGCATCGACCAGGTCATCGACACCATCCGGCGCCAGCCCAACGTCGCCTTCACCTGGGGCAACCACGACGTCACCTGGCTGGGCGCCTGCCTGGGCCACGACCTGATGATCGCCACCGTGCTGCGCATCTCGCTGCGCTACCGGCGGCTCTCGCAGCTGGAGGAAGGCTACGGCATCATCCTCTCTCCGCTCGAGAAACTGGCGCGGGACTGGTACGCGGACGACCCGGCGGAGATTTTCAGGACGAAAGGAGAGGGTCTCCGGGAAGCGGTCACGATGGCCCGCATGCAGAAGGCCGTGTCCGTCCTCCAGTTCAAGCTCGAAGGGCAGGCGATCCGCCGGAATCCCCAGTGGGGGATGGAGCTCCGGGACCTGTTTTCGCAGGTCGACTGGGCCGCCGGCACGATCGAGGCGGACGGCGGAAAGCACCCCCTGCGCGACCGGCATTTCCCCACGGTCGACCCGGCCGATCCGCTGGCGCTCTCGGCGGACGAAGAGGCCTGCATGGCCCGCATCCGCAAGTCGTTTCTGGCCAGCGAAAAGCTGCGCGGCCACATGGAGTTCCTGCGCAGCCGGGCGCGCATGTACCTGGTTCGCGACGGCGTGCTGATCTTTCACGGCTGCCTGGCGGTGGACGGGCGGGGCGACTTCCTGCCCATGGCGATCGACGGGCGCCCCTGCCAGGGCCAGGAGATGATGGAGACGCTAGACTCGGTGATCCAGCGCTGTTTCCGCCGCCGCGAGGAGCGGGACCTGGACCTGCTCTGGTACCTGTGGGCCGGCGTGAACTCGCCGCTGTTCGGCAAGGACCGGATGGCCACCTTCGAGCGCTACCTGCTCGAGGACGAAGCCACTCACAAGGAGACCAAGAACCCCTACTTCAAGCTGATCCACGAGCCCTGGTTCTGCGAGAAGATCCTGGCCGAGTTCGGAGTCGATCCCGAGCAGGGCCTGATCGTCAACGGTCATGTGCCGGTGAAGATCGAGAAGGGGGAGGACCCGCTCAAGAAGAGCGGCAAGGCGATCACCATCGACGGGGCCTTCTCGGAAGCCTACGGCGATCAAGGCTACACGCTGATCCTCGACTCCCGCGGCATCCAGCTGGCCAAGCACTCCCACTTCGAGTCGGTGGAAGAAGCGGTGGAAAAAGGCACCGACATCATCCCCGACGTGACCGATGTCCGGAGGTACGAGGCACGGCGGCTGGTCGGGGACACCGAGCAGGGGGAGTTGCTGCGGAAGCGGATCGGCACGCTGGAGACGCTGGTGGAGTGCTACCGGGAGGGGCTGATTGCGGAGTCGTGAGCAGGCCAGGCCCAGGGTCCCGAGAATCGTACGATGTTGGGTCCATTTCTCCGAGCGCTTCAAGACCTGGGTCGGTAGTGTCCCACTCCCCGGCGTGCTCGAGGATCTCCCACACTCTCTCGAGTACAACCTTGGGCGTCAGGGAACTCCTTGGGAGTTTCACGCTGACGGACCCTGAGACGGGCGAGTACGTCCTCGAGAATGAGGGTGGGGCTGACCTGGGACCACTCGTTCGAGTTCTCGGCGTCGCCGGAGTGATCCGCTGATCACGGGCAGGGATGCCCGCGCCACCTGATCACTTCTGGGTCTGCACCATCACCCCGTCCGTCTCCAGCGCCTCCCGCGACTCCGCCCCCTCCTCGTAGAACACGCGGAAGATCTTCACCGGCTTGGACTTCCCCTTGACCAGCACCTCCCCCAGCTCCTGCATCGGGTACTCCTGCTCGAGCAGGGCCAGCGTGAACTCGCTGATGATGATCTCGGCGGAGTACTGCTTGCAGAGCGACTCCAGCCGCGCTCCCAGG
>JBFGHG010000421.1:0-4136 GCA_041578395.1 Acidobacteriota bacterium | reverse complement strand
TCGTCGACGTACTTCATGTTCACCGCCCCGCAGAGGGTTCCGGCTGGGTCACTTTCGAGGTTTGGAAGCCTGCTCCCCTCCGTCGGAGGTGCTCGAACCGTATCCCCGGACCTCCTCGAGGGCGGCCTCGGCTTCCCCGAGCAGGCGCAGGATGCGCAGCTGCTCGGCCGCGTCCTGTTCGCTGATCTTGCTCATGGCGAAGCCCACATGGATCAGCACCCAGTCGCCCGGGGAGGGGTTCTCCTGGGCCAGCAGGCTCAAATCCACCTTCCGGCGCACCCCCAGAACCTCCACCAGACCGGAGGCCGGGTTCTCAGGATTCGATTCCACGATCTTCGCAGGTATGGCCAGACACACGGCGCACGCCTCCCTTCCCGTGCACCGTATTCTACTCCAGGATGCCGGCGCGGCCCAGGAGCGGGCCGACAGTTCAGTCTCGCACCGGTCCGGACGGCGAACCGGATCGCAGCGACGGAGCCAGCGTCTCGCGCACTTCCTTCCAGCGGGAGCGGCTCACCCGCAGCCGCTTGCCGCTGGTCAGCACCACGGCGTGGGCTCCCTTGAACAGGGTTTGCACCTCGACCACTTCGCGGACGTTGACCAGCGCACCGCGGTGAATCCGGCAGAAGAGGGCCGGGTCGAGCTTCTCCTCCAGCGACTGCAGGCTACTGCGCAGCAGCCGGCTCTTCTCGCGGGCGTGGACCCGCACGTAGTAGTCCTGGCTCTCGATCCAGACGATGTCGGACGCTTCGATGAAGCGGGTGCGGCCGTCCACGGTCACGGGGAGCCGGCTCAGGACGCCCGCCGCTGACGCCGGAGCCGCCGTCTCCCGGCCGATTTCCGAGGTCAGCGACGCCACCTGCTCGGCCACCCGGCTGAGGCGGCGCTCCCGGATGCGGCGCTTCACCCGGCCCAGCGCCTCGGCCAGCCGCGGCTCGGACACCGGCTTGAGCACGTAGTCGACCGCTTCCACCTCGAAGGCCTCCGGGGCATATTCGGCGTAGGCGGTCACGAAGACGAACAGCGGCCGCCGGGAGGGCTCCAGCCGGCGGACCGCCGCCAGACCGTCCCGGCCGGGCATCTCGATGTCCAGCAGCACGATCTCCGGGGACAGACGCCGGATCAGCTCCAGGGCCTCGAGCCCGTCGGCGGCCTGGCCCGCCACCTCCAGCTCGGGGTCGCGCTCCACCAGCGAGGCGAGCATCTCGCGCGCCAGCGGTTCGTCGTCCACCACCAGCACCCGGAGGCGGCTCATGCCCGGGCCTCCGGCTCGATCCGGCGCGCCGGCACCCTCACCCGGGCCAGCGTCCCCCCTTCGCCGGCCGCCTCCAGGCTCAGGTCTCCCCGGCCGTCGAACATCCGATGCAGCCGGCGCCGCAGGTTGCCCACTCCCACGCCGGAGTCCCGCTCCAGCTCGAAACCGGGCGGCAGGCCGGGGCCGTCGTCGCTGACCCGCAACTCGAGGCTCCCGCCGATCAGCTCCGCTTCCACCTTCACGTGCAGCGCGCCCCGGCGCGCCTCGATGCCGTGGCGGATGGCGTTTTCCACCAGGGGCTGCAGCGAAAGGGTGGGGGTGCCGTAAGCGAGGCACTCCTCCGGGACGCGCGTCTCCAGCTCGAGCCGCGGGCCGAAGCGGACCCGCTGCAGGCGTACGTAGCGGTCCAGGAAGGCCAGCTCGTCGGCCAGCGGCACCAGGTCGCGCTGGGAACGGCCCACCGTCTCGCGCAGCAGGTCTCCCAGGTCGAGGGTCGTCGCCAGCGCCTGCTCGCCGTCGCCGCGCCGGATCAGGGCGGCGATCGAGTTGAGGCTGTTGAAGAGGAAATGAGGCCGCATCTGCAGCCGCAAAGCCTCCAGCTCGGCCCGGGCCAGCTCGGCCTCCAGCTGCGACTCGTGAATTTCCAGCTGGCGCGTGCGGTGATAGCTGGCCAGGCCGAATCCCAGCACGGTCAAACCCACGGTCGCCACGACGTCCAGGAAGATCCAGTTGTCGAACTGCCGGGCCAGGGCCCCGGAAAAGGGGTAGACGGCCACCGGCTGAAAGTGCTGCACCAGGGTGACCACCCCCGCGACGGCCACCAGGTGCAGCGCGATCAGCCCCGCCGCCGTTGCCGCCGCCGCCGGCAGGGCGCGCCACCAGGGCCGGGCCCGGGCCAGCGCCACGCCCCGCCGATAAAGGACCGGGGTGGCGGCCGCCGCGTAGCCCCAGCCGGCCAGCTGCCACACCAGGACCCGCCACCAGTCGTGGCCGTGATCGGCCATCTCGGCCATGATCTGCTGCGTGGTCTGGTAGGCGGCGGCCGCCAGCGCCAGGCCGATGCCCGCCGTCAACCAGACCGGGACTCGGCGCGGGTGAATCATCGAGACCGACACTAGCCTCCGCCCGCCTCCATTGACAAGCCGAATGCCGCTCACGGCACCCGTCCTGCAGCGAAGCGCCCCCTGCCGGCGGCCAACGGAGACGCGGCGGCGCCGGCGGGAAGTCCGGCGGCCCGGAGGCGTCCGCCGGCAGCCGCCCGGATACCGCCGGCTGCTTCGGCGGGCCGCCCGCTGCATCGCCGTTCCCGCACGGGCCGCTTTGGTCCAGACTGGCGCCAGGAGGTTCGACATGCACGACACGTTGGGAAAAGCCGCCACGCTGGTTTCACTGGTCCTGCTGCTGGTCCTGGCCGCCTCGATCCCGGCGGCGGCGCCGGAAGGCGAGGTGACACCGCCCGCCTATGACACCGAAGGCAGGCTGCAGCTGCCCGAGGACTACCGCCAGTGGGTGGTCGTGGGGACGTCGCTGGGCTTGAGCTACAGCGAGGGGGAAAGCTCCCACGAGATGTTTCACACTACCCTGATGGAGCCGGGCGCCTACCGCCACTTCGTGCGGACCGGCGAGTTCGCCGACGGCACGCAGCTGGTGCTGATCCTGCAGGGGACCGGCGAGGGTGTGCTGCCGGGACGACGCGGCCGCTTCGGCAGCGAGCTGCATGGCGTGGAAATGGCGGTCAAGGACCTGGACCGCTCCGAGGTCCCCTGGGCCTACTACGGCTTCGGCGGCATGGGGGGCGTCCGCAAGACGGCCGAGGCCTTCCCCGACAACTCCTGCTACGACTGCCACGTCCAGCACGCCGCTCGGGACAACGTCTTCGTGCAGTTCTACCCGCTGCTGACCGAAGCCGCCGGCATCGAGGTCGCCCTGCGGCACCTGCAAGGCGAAGCGGAGCCCGCCCGGGAGGCCGCGCCCGCTCCCGCCGAAGCGGCTGCCGCCGCCCAGCCGGAAGTGGCGCTGGCGGGGCTGGACCCGGTCATGCTCGTTCAGGGTCGCCAGGAGATGGGCAAACCGGAGATCGTCCAGGCGCACGCAGGCTTCCGCTACCAGTTCGCCAGCGAGCCCAACCGGGCCCGTTTCGCCGCCGACCCCGAGCGCTACGCGATGGCCAACGAGACCTGCCCGGTGGTCCCCGGCGCCGCCATCGAGCCGGACATCTTCCTGGTGCACGAGGAGCGGATCTACACCTTCGCGACCGAAGGGTGTCGGGCGGAGTTCGAGGCCAACCCGGCGGCCTTCCTGCCGCCCGGCGAGCGGCCCCGGTAGGATCTGAACGGTCTCCTGCCCGACAGCGCGGGCTTGCCGCGGGCGGGTAATCCGCCCGCGTCTGAGCGAGCCGGTCCACCTCTCGCGCTTCACCGGGACCTACGCCAACAACGCCTACAACCACACCCGGCCGGGCACGGGGTGGCCGCCCGCGGCCGTTCCGGCTGGAGGCCGACGGCCAGGGAAACCTGGTCTTCGAGAAGTGTCCCGCCCACCCGGTGGCACCGCTCGTCTTCCAGCGCGACGACGGCCTCCTGCTGGCCTTCCGGCAGGGACCGGACGGCGCCATCACCCACCTGCTGGTCAATCAGACGGTCTACGAGCGGCTGGAAGACTGAATCACGGGGAGGGAGGCAGGGCGAAGGCCACGTAGGCGCCCTCGATCGGGCCGCGCGTGGCCGGGGTGAGCCCCGACTGCGCCGAAGCGCAAAAGAGGACGTACTGCCGTCCGCCGGCCTGGTAGACGGCCGGGATCCCCTCCAACGCGGCGCCGAGTTCGTACTCCCACAGGACCTCGCCCGTCCGGACGTCGAAGGCCCGCACCTTGCGGTCCCGC
>JBFGHG010000420.1:0-4144 GCA_041578395.1 Acidobacteriota bacterium | reverse complement strand
GGAAAAGATCGACACGTCGAAGCTGGAGGCGATGAAGCCTCGCAGCATCGGTCCGGCCGCCATGAGCGGGCGGGTGACGGCCATCGAGGTCGACCATCGGGACCGGGACGTGATCTACGCGGGGACCGCCTCGGGCGGCGTGTGGCGCTCGCGCGACGCGGGTACCACCTGGACGCCCGTCTTCGACGACCAGGGGAGCTCCTCGATCGGGGCGGTGGCGGTGTCTCCGCTCAATCCCGACGTCATCTGGGTGGGGACGGGAGAAGGGAACCCGCGCAACAGCCAGAGCGTGGGGGACGGCATTTACAAGAGCATCGACGGGGGACGCACCTGGAAGCACCTGGGCCTGGAGAAGTCCGAGCATATCCACCGGGTGCTGATTCACCCCCACGACCCCGATGTGGTCTACGTGGCCGCGGTGGGACCGACCTGGAGCGACGGGGAGGAGCGCGGCGTCTACAAGACCGTCGACGGCGGCCAGACCTGGGAGAAGGTCCTGTACGTGGACCAGCGCACCGGTGCGGCCGACCTGGTGATGGACCCGGCCAACCCCGACAAGCTGCTGGCCGCCATGTGGGAGCACCGGCGCTCGCCCTACGACTTCGTCTCGGGCGGACCCGGCTCCGGCATCCACGTGACCTACGACGGCGGCGCCACCTGGAAGAAGCTCAGCGACGAAGAGGGGCTGCCCAAGGGTGACCTGGGCCGCATCGGCCTGGCCATCGCCGCCGGCAAGCCGGAGGTGGTCTACGCCATCGTCGAAGCCAAGAAGAACGCGCTGTACCGCTCCGACGACGGCGGCCACCAGTGGCGGAAAGTGAACGACAAGGAGGAGATCGGTGGCCGGCCCTTCTACTACAACGACGTCTTCGTCGACCCGGCCAACGAGAACCGCGTCTACAGCGTCCACTCGCTCATCTCCCGCAGCGAGGACGGAGGCAAGAGCTTCGAGGTGCTGGTCCCCTTCGTCAAGATCCACCCCGACCATCACGCCTTCTGGATCGACCCGGACGACCCGGAGCACCTGATCGACGGCAACGACGGCGGCCTGGCCATCTCCCACGACGGCGGCCAGCACTGGCGCTACGTCGAGAACCTGCCGGTGGGGCAGTTCTACCACATCAGCGTCGACAACGACGTCCCCTACAACGTCTACGGCGGGCTGCAGGACAACGGCTCCTTCGCCGGCCCCAGCCAGGTTTGGGAAGGGGGGATCGGCGCTTCGGCGATCCTCAACTCTCACTGGCAGATGATCAGCTTCGGTGACGGCTTCGACGTGGTCCCCGACCCGTCCGACTCCCGCTACGGCTATTCCATGTCGCAGGAGGGGTACCTGTACCGCTACGACCGGCTCACCCGGGACAACTGGCTGATCCGCCCGCCCGAACCGGAAGACGGTCCCCGCCTGCGGTTCAACTGGAACGCCGGGATCGCGGCCGACCCGTTCGATCCGGCCACGATCTACTACGGCAGCCAGTTCGTCCACAAGAGCCCCGATCGGGGGGAGAGCTGGGAGACGATCAGCCCCGATCTGACCAGCAACGACCCCGAGCGGCAAAAGCAGCTGGACAGCGGCGGGCTCACCTACGACGTGACGGGCGCGGAGAACAACACCACCATCGTGGCCATCGCCCCCAGCCCGGTCCAGCAGGGGGTGATCTGGGTGGGGACCGATGACGGCCACGTCCAGTTGACGCGCGACGCGGGCGGGTCCTGGTCCGACCTGACCGGCAACATTCCGGACGCGCCGGACGGAGCCTGGGTGCCCCACGTCGAGGCCGACAAGTTCGAGGCGGGGGGCGCCTTCGTGGTCTTCGAGGACCACCGGCGCGGCAACTGGACGCCCTACGTCTTTCGAACGCGGGATTTCGGGCGCAGCTGGACCAGTCTGGTCACCGACGACATCCGCGGCTACGTCTACGTGGTCGAGCAGGACCCGGTGCAGCCGAACCTGCTCTGGCTGGGGACGGAGTTCCACCTCTACGTCAGCGTCGACGGCGGCCAGTCCTGGACCCAGTGGGACCAGGGCTACCCCACGGTGCCGACGATGGACCTGGCGGCCCACCCGCGGGACTCCGACCTCGTGATCGGGACGTTCGGCCGGGCCATCTGGATCATGGACGACATCACGCCGCTGCGGGCGCTGGCCCGCGACGGGACCCAGCTGCTGGAGGCGCCGCTGCACCTGTTCGAGCCCGCCCCGGCCTACCAGGCGGTCTACGGCAACTCGGCCGGGGAGCTGATCCCGGGCGACGCCGCCTTCCGCGGGGAGAACCGTCCCCGGGGCGTGCTGCTCAGCTACATCGTGACGCCGCCCGAAAAGGAAGAGGCGGAAGCCGAGGTGGAGGACGACGATGAAGAGGGCCATGAGGAGGAAGACGCCGACGAGCCCGGGCATGCCGACATGGAAGGGGCCGAGGAGCCCGAGGAAGGCAAAAAGCCCGCCGCCGACGAGGTGAAAATCGAAATCCTGCGGGACGGCGAGGTGATCCGCACCCTGAAGGGACCGGCCAAGGCCGGCCTGAACCGCACCACCTGGGGCCTGGACCGCAAGGGGATGCGCTTCCCCTCGCGCAGCAAACCCCGTCCGGACGCCGAAGAGCCGGGCGGGATCCCGGTGTTGCCGGGTGAGTACACGGTGCGCGTCTCCTTCGGCGATCACCAGGACCAGCAGACCGTGAGCGTCCTCTGGGACCCGCGGCTGGACGACTCTCCGGAAGCCCTCGAGGCCCGCAACCGCTTCTTCGACGAGTACAAGGCGGAGGTGGAGAAGGCCACCCAGCTGACCGACCGGCTGCGCGAGAGCAAGGAGCGGCTCGAGCGGGTGGAGAAGCTGCTGGCGGACAAGAAGAAGGAGATGGAGGAGGCGGCCGGAGAGTCTGAGGAGGAGCCTTCCGACCCGTATCAGGCGCTTCGCGACGCTGCCAAGGAGGCCCGGGAGGCCTGGAAGAAGCTGGACGAGCAGATCTTCTCCAAGGAGGTCCAGGGCATCCGGCGCGACCCCGAAGTGCTCACCTCCTACGTCTTCGGCGCGGGAGGCTACGTCCGCTCGCGCTGGGCCGAACCGTCGCCGGCCGAGCGGCAGGCTTTCGAGAGCTTCCAGCGCAAGCTGGCCCAGGTCAGCGGCGAGGTGGAGGCGTTCTTCGAGTCGGAGTGGGCGCGCTTCGAGCAGGAACTGGCGCAGGCGGAGGGATTGCTCTAATTCGTGATTCGTGATTCGTGACAGGAGAGTTGGCTCATGAGAGTTTGGCAAATCGGCTGCTGTTTGATGTTCGTGGGGAGTCTGGCGGCGGAAGGGATTCCCACGCAGGTACTGGTCCGGGCGGTTTCGCGGGATGCGAAGATCATCGGGTCCGGCGTGGGCGGGGCTCGGATCACGATCCGGGACGCCGCCAGCGGGGAAGTGCTCGCCGAGGGCCTGCAGGAGGGGGGAACCGGAGAGACGGAGCGGATCATGGTGGCGCCCCGGGTCCGGGGCGAGACGGTCTACGACACCGAGGGGGCGGCCGGGTTCCTGACCACGCTCGAACTGGAGCGGCCTACTGTGGTGGAGATCGTCGCCGAGGGTCCGCTGGGGACGCCGCAGTCGACCCAGCGCGCCTCCAAGACGATGCTGGTAATCCCCGGCAAGGACGTGCTGGGTGACGGCGTGCTGCTCGAGATTCACGGCTTCACGGTCACGCTGCTGCAACCCGAGGCGGAGGAGTTCCGCGCAGGCCAGCGACTGGAGGTGCGGGCCACCACCCGCATGACCTGAGGGTGCCCCACGGAGCCCGGTGGGCTCTGGAATTCCGATACGATCGAGATCGTGGCGCGGCTTCTGGCGGACGGCGAGGTGGTGGCCGAAACGCCGCTCGTGTACGCCGGCGAGTCGAGCACCTACCAGGGAGATCTGCCGCTCGAGGCGGCTGGGGAGTACCAGCTCGAGGTCCTGGCCATGGACGCGGCCAATGCGAATTTTGGAATCGTGTCCCGGCCGCTCGAGGTGCGGCGCTAACGCGAAACGGCCCGGAGCACGAGGTAACCGGTCAGGCCGGAGAGCAGCGAGCCCAGGAGGATTCCCAGCCGCTCCAGGCCCAGAAACGCTCCTCCTGCGTGTTCGAACGCCAGCGACGCAATGAACAGGCTCATGGTGAAGCCGATC
>JBFGHG010000419.1:0-4147 GCA_041578395.1 Acidobacteriota bacterium | reverse complement strand
GGCCTCGCGCAGGATGCGGGCGCGCGGGTCGTAGCTCTTGTAGACGCGGTGCCCGAAGCCCATCAGCCGGGTGGTGTCGTCGTGCGACTTGGCTTTTTCGACGAACTTCTCGGCGCTTCCTTCCCCTTCGGCGATGCTCTCCAGCATCTCCACCACTTTCTGGTTGGCCCCCCCGTGCAGCGGACCCCACAAGGCGCTGATCCCGGCCGAGACGCTGGCGAACAGGTTGGACATCGAGCTGCCCACCATCCGTACCGTGCTGGTGGAGCAGTTCTGCTCGTGGTCGGCGTGCAGGATCAGCAGCACGTCCAGGGCGCGGGCCACCACCGGGTCGACCCGATACTCCTCGCAGGGAGTGGAGAAGACCATGCGCAGGAAGTTGGAGGCGTAGTCCAGGCCGTTGTCCGGATAGACGAAGGGCTGCCCGATGGAGTGCTTGTAGGAGAAGGCCGCGATGGTGGGCAGCTTGGCCAGCAGCCGGATCACCGCCCGCTCCAGGTGCTCGTCCGTGCGCGGGTCGGTGTGCTCCGGGTAAAAGGCCGACAGGGCGCCCACCACGGCCGAGCAGACCGCCATCGGATGGGCCCGCTTGGGGAAGCCGCGGTAGAAGTGCTTGACGTCCTCGTGCAGCATCGTATGGTAGGTCACCGCCTCGGTCAGCTGGTCGAGCTGTTCGCGGCTGGGCAGTTCCCCGTAGATCAGCAGATGAGCCGTCTCCAGAAAGGTGGAGCCTTCGGCCAGCTGCTCGATGGGGATGCCGCGGTACCGCAGAATGCCCTTCTCGCCGTCGATGAAAGTGATGGCGCTCTCACAGGCGCCGGTGTTGGGGAAGCCGCGGTCCAGGGTGATGAAGCCCGTCTGCGCGCGCAACTTCTCGATGACGACCGCGCGCTCGCCCTCGGATCCCACGACGATCGGCAGATCGACCTGCTGACCGTCCAGGTGCAGGACAGCTGTCTTTTTCATGAAACACCTCCGGTTTGGTCCGGGTGTGGAGCAATTCCCGTGCCGCCGTCGCGGCGCCGCCCCCACGGCGAAGGCCGGGCGCCGGGTGGGTGGTTCTGCCAGACTGGAGCCTGCGGGTTGGGTCATTTCACCCGCCCCGGCGGTACTCTGCGCGGGCCGGCGGTGGCATCGGAGGTGCATCGCTGCCCGCCGGGAAGGTGACGATGAACGCAATCACCGATACGGGGAAGGTCGCCGAACAAGCGGACGCCTGGCGGCGCTTTCGGCAGCGGTTTCCCGAATACGACGGCACGCGGGCGCTGGACCGGCTGCGGGACCGCGACTTCGGCCGGCTGGACCGGCTGGGCCAGGTCTATCTGGACTGGACCGGCGGTGCGCTGTACGGGGAGTCGCAGGTGCGCCGCCACGCGCGGCTGCTGAGCGGAAGCGTGCTGGGCAACCCCCACTCCTCCAGCCCCGCCTCCCGGTCGTCCGAGCTGCTGGTGACCAACTGCCGGCGCCAGGTGCTGGACTTCTTCCACGCCTCCCCGCGGGAGTACCAGGTCGTCTTCACGGCCAACGCCAGCCACGCCCTGAAGCTGGTCGGCGAGTCCTACCCGTTCGGCCCCGGTGACCGCTTCCTGCTCACTTACGACAACCACAACTCGGTCAACGGCATCCGCGAGTACGACCGCGCCTCGGGAGCCCGCACGGTCTACGTACCCGTGCTGCCGCCCGGGATGCGGGCCGATCAGGGGCGCCTCGAGGAGTTCTGGAGCCGGCCGGCGGGGGCCGGCAACAACCTGTTCGCCTTTCCCGCGCAGTCCAACTTTTCCGGGGTGCAGCATCCGCTGGAGTGGATCGAGCCCGCCCAGCTGGCGGGCTGGGACGTCCTGCTGGACGCGGCCGCCTTCGTCCCCACCAACCCCCTGGACCTGAGCCGCTGGCACCCCGACTACGTGGCGCTCTCCTTCTACAAGATGTTCGGCTACCCCACCGGCGTGGGCGCCCTGCTGGCCCGCCGACCGGCGCTGCACAAACTGCACCGCCCCTGGTTTTCCGGGGGGACGATCCGGGCCGTCTCGGTGCAGGCCGACCGCCACCTGCCGGCCGCCGGCAGCGCCGCCTTCGAGGACGGCACCATCAACTCCACCTCGCTGCCCGCCGTCTGCCTGGGGCTCGAGATGCTGTCGGCGGTCGGAATGGAGACGATCCACCGGCGGGTGCGTTGCCTGACCGGCTGGCTGCTCGATGAGCTGGCCCGCCTGCGTCACCCCAACGGCGCTCCCCGGGTCCTGCTGTACGGTCCCGGGGACACCGAGGGCCGGGGCGGGACGCTGGCCTTCAACCTGCTGGACGCGGCCGGACGGCTGGTGGACCATCGTCTGGTCGAGCTGCAAGCCTGCCGGGCCGGAATCTCGCTGCGCACCGGCTGCTTCTGCAACCCGGGGGCGGGGGAGGCGGCGCTGGGCCTCACCCGCCAAGAACTCGAGGCGTGCTTCGAGCAGTGCGCCTCGCCCATGACCTGCGACGACTTTCGAAGCTGCCTGGACCCGGCCCACGGGAGCGGGGCGGTGCGGGTGTCGCTGGGAATGGTGTCGAATTTTGCCGACGTTCAGCGTGTGCTCGCGTTCCTCGGCTCCACGGGTGATCCGTGATTCGGGATTTTGGATTGCAACCCCGGTAAGCTGTCCGGCATGAGGGGGGATCTGGTCGGGCTGGTCGGGTTCGGGGTGGCGCTTCGGCTGGGCCTGCTGCTGCTCTTTCCCGTGCCCTATGGCGACGACAGTTTCGGGCGGCTCTTTTTTCGGGACTCGATCTTTCTTTCGCATTGGCTGCCGCTGACTCAGGCCGTCGTCTTCGCGGTGTCGGGGCTGGGCGGGGGGATCTTTGCCGTCCGCTTCTGTTTCGCCCTGATCGGGGGCCTGGCGCCGGCCGGGTTCTATCTCTTCCTGCGCCGGCTCTTCGGCCGGCGGGTGGCGCTGGCGGGCGGGGTCCTGTTCAGCGTCAACGGACTGTACGTGGTCCTTTCCCTGATGCCCTACCAGGGGCCCCTTTTTCTGGGGCTCTTCTACGCCTCCCTGGCCCTGCTGCTCGAGCGGCCGCGGCTGGCCTCGCCCGCCGGGTCTCTGCTGTTCGGACTCTCCGCCCTGACCCGGTACGAGGCCTGGTTCACGGCGCCGCTGCTGGCCGCCTGGAAGGCCTGGAGCGACCGGCGCAGGGCGGGGGGGGCGGCGGCGGCCGCGGTCCGTTCGCTGCTCTGGTTCGGCTGGGCTCCGCTGCTCTGGCTGGCCGCCAGCCGGCTGCATTTCGGCCAGTTCGGCGGCTTTCTCTTTCAGGGCCCGGGAGGGAACTTCTACGGCTGGCATCCTCATTTCGACCTGGCGTGGGCGGCCGGCTACGCGGGGCGGATGCTCTGGTGGGCGATCGGGTTCGGCTCGCCGCTGGTGCTGCTGGCGCCCTGGGGCGTCTGGAGGCTGTCGCGCCGGCCCGGTGGGGTGCCGGGGGCCGTCCGCCTCCTGCTGGGGGCCGGCCTGCTGGTGCTGCTCTTCTTCTTCTTCGTCATCGGACGCCAGCAGGAGACCGTCTTCCGCTTCGTCCTCTTTCCGCTGAGCATCCTCCTGGTGGCAGCGGCCGCCGGGCTGGAGGGGATCTGGGAGCGGCTGGCCCGATGGCGGCCCGCGGCGCTGCGGCTGCTTCTGACCGGCTCGATCCTGTTGCTGGCCGCCGGAGCCGCCTACCGGGTCCGGCAGCTGGACGCCGCCTCGGAGTACCGCACGCCCTACCGCCTGGCCCGCTACCTGGAGGCCGTGCTGCCGCCGGGCGAAACCGTCCTGGTGGTGGCCCAGCGCTCCGCGCGGCTCGAGGACGCCGCCCCCATGGGCTACCAGCGGCTGGTGGTGGCCTCCCGCCTGGACCGGCCGCGCTGGCTGACCTCCGGCCTGCTGCTGCAGGGAGGTCCGCGGGACTGGCTGGAGTGGGCGCGCGGCCGCCGGGTGCGGTACCTGGTCGTCTACGAACGCTTCGAGCCGCGCCTGGCGTCCGACCGTTTTTTTCTCGACCTGAGGCTGCGCCATCCCGCCCTCTTTCGGCCGGTGTTCGAAACCGGGGGGGCCGCCGTCTACCGGGTCTCCTCCTGGCCCGAGTCCCCGCCCTGAACCGAGGCCGCGCGGGCGGCCGTTTCCAGCAGCCCGAAGGCGGC
>JBFGHG010000418.1:0-4159 GCA_041578395.1 Acidobacteriota bacterium | reverse complement strand
CTTGTTGACCCACCAGGCGAAGTTGATGAGCAGTTTGTGGTAGGAGCGCTCGAGAAAGTCACGGTCGCCTTTGCCGGTGAGTTCTTTTTCCATCTCGTAGACTCGCCAGCAGGCCCAGGCGTGCACCGGCGGGTTGAGGTCCGAGAATTCCCACTCGTAGGCCGGGATCTGACCGTTGGGGTGCTGGAATTGCTCGAATAACATGTGCCACAGGTTGCGCTTGGCGAACCAGGGGTCGACCAGGGCCAGAGCGACACAGTGGAAGGCCAGGTCCCAGGCGGCAAACCAGGGATATTCCCACTTGTCGGGCATCGAGAGGATGCGCATGGAGTTGAGGTGAAGCCAATGACGGTTGCGGATGTATTTGCGCGACTCTGGAGGCGGCAGTGCGGGATTGTCCCCGTCCATCCAGGCGTGAACGTCGAAGATGTAGATTTGCTTGGTCCAGAGCATGCTGGAAAGGGCCTGTCGCTGGATCCGTTTCTCGTCCTCGGTGGCCTTGGGAGGATGGATCTTGTCGTAGAACTCGTCCGTTTCGGCCCGCCGCTGCCGGATCACCCACTCCACGTCCTTCAACGGCTCGTCCATCTGCTGGTCGGTGAACCGGAACAGCAGCGCCCGCGACTCGCCCGCCGGCACGCTGAGCGTGTAGTGCAGGCAGGCCTTGGTCCCGGTCTGTTCGGGGTTGACGCAGTCTTCGCCGTCCACCACGTGCCGGTGGAAGGCGTCCTTGACGTAGGGGCCGTGGTTGGGCGAACCGTAGAGCTTCTCGAAGTTGGTCTCGTTTTCCGTGAAGAGAGGCTGGCCCCCCTCGGGGCCGTAGAAGTAGCGCGGTCCCAGCCTGTATTCGAAAGGAAGGTTGGCCAGCGGCTCGGAGTTCTGGTCGTCCGACAGCAGGCAGACGTGGTTGGGACCCTCCGGGCCGCGCGAGATGCCGGGCTTGGGTTTGCGCCCCGGCCCCCAGCTCCAGGTGTTGCGGAACCACAGGTGGGGGAGGACGTGCAGTTCGGCCTCCTCCGGACCTCGGTTGCAGACCTCCACCCGCACGCAGAGGTCCTCGGGCGAGGCCTTGGCGTACTCGATGTAGACGTCGAAGTAGCGGTCCTCGCCGAAGATGCCGGTGTCGATCAGTTCGTACTCCGGCCCCTGCCCTCCCCGGCCCCGGTTGGTGTCGACCAGGTCGGCGTAGGGGTATTCCTGCTGGGGGTACTTGTAGAGCTGCTTCATGTAGGCGTGCGAGGGCAGGCTGTCCAGGTAGTAGTAGTACTCCTTGACGTCCTCTCCGTGGTTCCCCTCGCTGGAGGACAGCCCGAACATGCGCTCCTTCAGGATGGGGTCCTTGCCGTTCCAGAAGGCCATCGCCAGCACCTGGATCTGGTAGCGGTCGCAGACCCCCGCGATACCGTCCTCGCCCCAGCGGTAGGCCTTGCTGCGAGCCATCTCGTGGGTGAAATAGTCCCAGGCCGAGCCGTCGGCGCTGTAGTCCTCGCGGACCGTGGCCCACGACCGCTCGCTCACGTACGGCCCCCAGCGGGTCCAGGGCTGTACTGGGCCCTCGTAGGGCTCCTCCAGCCTTTTGTAATCCTCGGTCGACGCCAGGGGTGTTTTCTGCTCCGCCGCCTTCTTGGCTTCCTTCTTCTGCTCCATGATCTCGTGCCCTCTTTCCCGGTACGCGGCAGCCTCGAGACCCCCGAAACCCCGCCATCCCCCTGAACAAAACGGCCTGGCCGCGCGTCCGTGGACGTGCGGGCCGACCTCCGGCGCGGCTTCCGCCCCGGATAGCCGCTCACTTCCAAGCCCTCAGGTTTTGCACCATAATAAAGGCGCACGAGAGAGGAAGAAAACAAAAAATGCACCAGACGACCCCCGTTGCCCGATCTTCTAGAATCCTTGCGGCCGGAGTGCTGCTGGCCGCCCTGCTGGCTTCGCTCTGGCTTTTCTCCGGACAGGGCGGACTCCAGATCGGCTATCTGGTGGTCGAATCGGAGGACGGCTCCCCGGTCCCGGTGGGAACCGCCCTGTTCTCCTTTCGCAATGCCGATGGGATCCTGGTCTCCGAGGCCGGGGTGGGCGCCGCCCAGACCCTTTCGCGCGGTCGCATCTTCGTGGACCAGCGGGGAACCGACACGGGCCTGGCGATGGCCAATCCCAGCGACGAGACCGTGGAGATCGAGCTGGTGCTGCGCGACTCGGACGGCGCCGAGCGCGGGCGGCGCTTCCTCTCGCTGGAAGCCAACCAGCACCTGGCCCGCAACGTCAACCAGCCCGACCTCTTCCCGACCGTCGGCTCGGGCTTCACCGGCAGTCTGACCTTCGAAGTGCAGGACGGCCGTGAGATCGCGGCCGTCACCGTACGCCAGAGCACCAACCGGCAGAACGAGCCGCTGCTGGCCACCCTGCCGGTGATCGATGTCTCGGGGCAGGCCGCCGCCGGGGCGGCCGCTGACACGCTGGTCTTCCCGCACCTGGGAGGCGGCACCCAGGGCGGGATCACGCTCTCCACCGAAATCATCCTGGTCAACCCCACCGCCGCCGCCATCAGCGGCAACCTCCGGCTGGTGGACACCGCGGGACAGCCCCTGCCCTTGCGGCGGGACGGCGGCGTCAATGTCACCGAGTTCGACTACGACCTGGCCGCCAACGGCACCTTCACCGCCGAACTGTCGTCGAGCGCCGCCAGCACGCTGCAGGGATACGCCGTGGTGACCCCCACCGGCGGCTCCTCGCTCCCCTCCGGCACCGCCATCTTCCGCTTCCAGCGCGGCAACGACCCGGTCTCCGAGGCGGGCGTGGCTGCGATCCCGGCCACCACCCGCGCCCGGATCTTCGTCGATTTCCAGGGCGCCGCGGACCAGACGGGTTTCGCCCTGGCCGTCCCCGGCCAGCAAGCGGCGACCATCGAGCTGCGGCTGCTGGACCGCAACGGGATACCGCTGGAGGGACGCGAGGCCGAGCTGCAACTGGTCGCGGGCGGTCAGACCGCGCGCTTCGCGGGCGGGCTGGGAGGCATCTTCGAGGACCTGGAAAACGGCTTCAACGGAATCCTCGAGATCTCCTCGCAGCGGGAGTTCGTCCCCATCACCCTGAAGTTCACCATCAACGGCCGGGGCGACTTCGTACTGACGACGCTGCCGGTGGCCGACCTGAACCGCCTGCCCCAGGCCACCCGCGTGGTCTTTCCGCAGATCGGGCTGGGCCCCATCCTGGGCGGGGAGTTCACCACCCGGCTGATCTTCGTCAACGGCGATCTGGACACCGGCCTGGCGGGCAGCCTCACCTTCTTCCGGTCTTTCCCCGACGACGGCGAGCTGCTGGTGTCCCATCCCGGCGCCGCCGGCAACGTGCTGCCGTACGCCGTGCCCGGCGGCGCCGCCGGCCAGTACTTCCCGGGCTCGGGACTGGATCTGGCCAGCATCGAGCTGGGGGCCTCGGAGGTCCAGATCGTGGAGGGGCAGAGCTTGCAGCTTTCCCCGGTGGCACGCGACACGGCCGGCAACATCCGCGACGACTTCGTCTTTCAATACGGCAGCCTGGACGCGGCCACCATCGCCGTGGACCAGTTCGGCCGCCTCACGGCCCTGAACCGCGGCTTCGCCAACGTCACCGTGCAGGCGCGCTCGATCGTGGAGTCGCTGGTGGTCACCGGCATCACGCTGACGCAGGCCGCCGGCAACGCCTTCCAGGTCGTCGGGCTGCAGGGAGAGGGCGCCGGCCGAATCTACCTGTCGACCCCGCACCAGGTGTTGCTTTCCGAGCAGATCACGGCCGAGCCGCAGCGCTTCGCCGGAAGCGAGACGCCCGGGTTCCGCAACGACCCCGCCCAGCGCCTCGACGCGCGCTTTCGAGAGCCCACCTTCGTGGCCCTGGACCGGGGGCGCAACCGCCTCTATCTGAGCGACTCCGGCAACTCCGCCATCCGCGCCGTCTCGCTGGGCGACGGAGGTCCCGTGACCACGCTGGTGGGGACCGGGCTGCAGAATCCGCAAGGCCTGGTGCTGGACCAGCGGGGCCGCCTCTGGGTGGCAGACCGGGACGCCCACCTCATCCGGATCGTCGATCTGGGGAGCACGCCCGTCACCGTCACCACCCTGGCCGGCTCGGGCCAGATGGGGTCGCAGGACGGACAGGGGACCAACGCCAGCTTCAGCTGTCCCACCGG
>JBFGHG010000417.1:0-4165 GCA_041578395.1 Acidobacteriota bacterium | reverse complement strand
GCGTAGTAGGGGATCACCAGGAAGCCCTCCAGGAGGGGCAGCTCGTCGACGGCGTCGGCCGGGATCTGCGCGGCGGTCTTGCGGGCCGCCTCCAGCGCCGTCCGGCTGCGCCCCTCGAAGGTCGCGGCCGCCCACAGGAAGTGGATGTTGTGGGGGTAGTAACCGAGCGGGTAGATTCCCTGGGCCCGGCACTGCGAGAGGTAGTCCTCGTCGGCCGCGATGGCCAGCTCGTTGGCCCGCGAGGCGTCCGCGTAACGCCCCAGCCGGATGTAGACGTGCGACGGCATGTGCACCATGTGGCCGGCGCCCGGCATCAGCGGAGCCAGCCGGTCGGCCGCCTCCTCGGCCCGCTCCGGGTAGACCGGTTCCATGGTGTGAATCCACAGGTGCAGCGCGCCCGGGTGTTCGGGGTTGCGCTCGATCACCGATTCCAGCACCCGGATCACCTCCTGCGTCTCCGGGTAGGGCTGGCCGTCGCCGGTCCAATAGTTCCAGGGCCGCAGGTCCATCAGCGATTCGGCGAAGAGCGTGGCCGCGTCCAGGTCGTCCGGATCGGCCTGGTGAAGCGACCGCATGGCGTCCGAGTAGGCCCGGTCCAGCGCGGCTCGGTCCGGCTCCGGGGCGTCCGTGTAGCGGGCCGTCAGCGCGCGGATGTAGGCCTGCTCGCGCGGCGAGGCGTGCGGTGCCAGCTCGAGCGCCTTCTGACTCAGCTCCCAGGCGGGGCGTTCGCTGGCCGGGTCCATGGGAGCGTTGATGTTGGGGCCCAGCACCAGCGCCTGGCCCCAGTAGGCCATGGCGCACTCCGGGTCCAGCCGGGCGGCTTCCTTGAAGGCCCGGGCCGCCTCGGCGTGGTTGAATCCGTAGGCCAGGTTCAGGCCCTGGTCGATGAATCTCTGTGCTTCCGGGGAGCCGGTCGTGACGGGAAAGACGTGCTTGCCCAGGTTCTGCAGCCGGGGGGCCAGCTGCCCCTCGGGGCCCGGTTCGTCGTGGTGTTCGGACTTCTCGTAGTGCTGGTGATGCGGTTTCTCGTCCTGCGCCGCGGTGATGCCGGCGGCCAGGACCAGAGCAACGGAGAAGATGGTGAAAACGCGTTGCATGGTTACCTCCACAGGAGCGTTAACGCACCCTGGACGAAGAGTGAACACATTATCCTGCGGAGGGGCGGGAAGGAGCAAGAGAGACCGTCTTCGCCGGAATCGGAATCGGACCCCACACGACTCCCGGGAACGACGGGCAAGGATGCCCGTCCCGCATCACTTCTTCCCCTTCTTCCCCAACTCCCCCTGCAACACCTCCACCAGCGTCCGCAGCGTCTTGACCCTCGCATACAGCTTGTCGTTTCCCTCCACGATCGTCCAGGGCGCGCGCAGGGTGCTGGTCTTGAGCAGCATGTCGTTGACGGCCGCCACGTAGGCGTCCCACTTCTCACGGTTGCGCCAGTCTTCGTCGGTGATCTTCCAGCGCTTGTGCGGGGTCTTCTGGCGGGCCTCGAAGCGGCGCAGCTGCTCCTGCTCGTCGATGTGGATCCAGAACTTGACCAGGATGGTCCCGGTGTCCAGCAGCTGCCGTTCGAAGTCGTTGATCTCGCGGTAGGCCCGCTTCCATTCGTGCGGTTTGGCGAAGCCTTCCACCCGCTCCACCAGCACCCGGCCGTACCAGCTGCGGTCGAAGACCAGAATCTGCTTTTCCTGGGGCGCCTTCAGCCGCCTCCAGAAGCGCCACAGGTACTGGTGGGTCCAGTCTTCCCCCTTGGGGGCGGCAATGGAATACACTTCGTAGCCGCGGGGATCGAGGCGTTCGGTGACGCGCCGGATGTTCCCCCCTTTTCCTCCGGCGTCCCATCCCTCGTACACCACCACCATCGACCGCTGCTCGACGTACAGGCGGTAAGCCAGTTCGCGCAGTTCCAGCTGCAGAGGGAGCAGCGTCTTGCGGTACTCGGGACGCTCCAGCCGCCGGTCCATGTCCACGGTGCCCAGAGTCGGAGTGGTGGGCGCCGCGCTCGAGACGGCCTCCGCGGCGGGGTCCTTGCCGGGGGAGGCCCCGCGTTTTTCCTTGGCTTCAGCGGCGGCCCGCTTGCGCACCGCCAGTGCCTCCTCCAGCCGCGCCGCCAGCGCCTCGAAGATCTTCACCCTCATCCAGCGCCGGTCGCGCGCCTCCACGACCGTCCAGGGGGCCCATTCCGTCTCGGTCCGCTCCAGCATCTCCTCGATGGCGATCAGGTACTCGCCGTAGGTGCGGTGGTGGCGCCAGTCCTCCTCCTGGACCTGCCAGCGGGTCAGCGGGTCGGACTCCAGCTTCTTGAACCGCTTCTTCTGCGTTTTCTTGTCGATGTGCAGGAAGAACTTGACCAGGACGTAGCGGTCCTCGGCCAGAGCCCGCTCGAAAGAGTTGATGTCGGCGTAGGCCCGCCGCCACTCCGGCTCGGAGGTGAGCTTCTCCACCCGCTCCACCAGCACGCGGCCGTACCAGCTGCGGTCGAAGATCGCCATCTCGCCCCAGTTCGGGATCTTGGCCCAGAACCGCCAGAGCCAGGGAAGATGCTTCTCGAACGTGCGCGGCGGAGTGATGCTGTGCAGCTTGAAGGCCCTCGGCTCGAGGCGCTGCGTCAGCTTGCGGATCGAGGTCCCCTTGCCGGCGGCGTCCCACCCCTCGAAGATCACCGCCGACGCCAGCTGGACCTCGGCACACTCCCGTTGCAGCCGGTGCAGCCGGCGCTGCAGCGGCGGCATCCGCTTCTGGTACTCCTCCTTGGTCAGCGTCAGTCCGAGGTCGAGCTTTTCCAGCATCCGAGTCCTTCCGAGACCGGCATGATACCCGAAGTCAGGCGGGGGACGGGCATCCTGCCCTGTGATTTCCGTCGGGAAGGGTGCGGACCTGGAAAGCCGGCCCACGGTTGGGGGAAAAGGCCCATCCGATTCCCGCTTCGTACGGCGGCAAACCGTTGAGGAAAAGAGAGTAAACTTCTGCCGGAAGGTGGAGCGCCAATTGCATTCAACCGCGTCGAGGAGGACGCTACGATGTGCGCTTTCGATCCGGTCGAGGCGTTGGCCGAAATGCGCCACGAGTTCGGCGAGCATGGCGGGGTCAACATGTCGGTGGAAGCCAGCACCACATTCACGGTGCGCCACGCCGAGACCATGCCCGAGATCTTCGCCGGCCGCCGCGACCCCGACCACGGCGGCTGCTACCTGTACGGGCGCCACTTCAATCCGACGGTTTACGTGCTGGGCCGGCAGCTGGCCGCCCTGGAGGGGACCGAGTCGGGCTACTGCACGGCCAGCGGGATGGCCGCCATCGCGGCCACCTTCCTGCAGCTGTGCCGCCCCGGCGACCAGGTCGTCTCCAGCCGCGCCGTCTACGGCGGGACCTTCGCCTTGCTGCGGGAGTTTTTGGCCACGCGCTCGGGACTGGAGACCACCTTCGTCGACACCAGCGACCTGGCGGCCGTGGAGGCGGCTTTCACCGAGCGGACACGGATCCTGTTCGTGGAGAGCGTGTCCAACCCCACGCTGCGGGTGGCCGACGTGCCGGCGCTGGCCGAGATCGCCCACCGGCACGGTGCCAGGCTGGTGGTGGACAACACCTTCACGCCGCTGATTCTGAGCCCCGCCCGGCACGGCGCGGACATCGTGCTGCACAGCCTGACCAAGTTCGTCAACGGCGCCTCGGACATCATCGCGGGGGCGGTGTGCGCCGACCGGGAGTTCATCTCCGCTCTGATGGACGTGCACGACGGGGCCCTCATGCTGCTGGGGCCCACCATGGACCCGCAGTCGGCCTTTCTGATCAGCCTGCGCATCCCGCACCTGGGTCTGCGCATGGCCGAGCACAGCCGCCGCGCCGCGGTCTTCGCCCAGAGGCTGACCGAAGGAGGCGTCCCCGTCATTTATCCCGGACTTCCCGAGCATCCCGACCACCGTCTGCTCCAGCGGCTGGCCAATCCCGGCTACGGCTCGGGCGGAGTGCTTTGCGTGGACCTGGGGGAGACGCTGCGGGCCTACGAGTTCATGGAGATCCTGCAGAACAAGGACCGCTTCGGCTTCATCGCCGTGAGCCTGGGCTACTTCGACACCCTGATGTCCTGTTCGGCCAGCTCCACTTCCAGCGAAATGCCGCGCGAGGAGCAGGCCCGGGCCGGGATCTCGCCCGGTCTGGTGAGGCT
>JBFGHG010000416.1:0-4176 GCA_041578395.1 Acidobacteriota bacterium | reverse complement strand
GGCGATGGAGCCGGTGCCGGCGATCACGATCACGCCCGGGCGCCGGCCGGTGGCTCCGATCAGGGCCACCAGCGCGTCGTTTTCGACCACCAGGTGATCGGCCGGCAGGATCTGGCGCAGGACCTCCGCCATGACGCGCGAGTCCTCCGCCCGGTCGACCCCCGCCAGCCCCGCGCACACGCCGGTCACGTCCTGCGGCCGCAGCTCCGCCGCGGACAGGGCGTCCCGCACGGCGTGCCGCAGCGAGTTGCGGGCGCTGAAGAGCCCGTCTTTCTGGTAGTTGGAGGGCCCTCCCCGTCCCGTCCCCCGAATCCTGCCTTCGGCGTCGGCCACCACGCAGACGGTTTTGGTTCCGCCGCCATCGATTCCCGCCAGATAGCTCAATCCACCCCCCTTTTCCGACCCTTAGCATTGACTCTCGGCTTGCGGGCGTCAACCATTTCGCGGGATGGGCTTTACGGCGCTCGATTACGGGGTCCTGTTCGCCTACCTGGCCGCCACCGCCGCCTTGGGCGCCTGGCTGGGGAGGGGCCAGAAGAACCTGCGCGACTATTTTCTGGGCGGGCGCAACCTGCCGTGGTGGGCGGTCTGCCTGTCGATCGTGGCCACCGAGACCAGCACGCTGACTTTCATCGGCGCCCCGGCGATCGCCTACACCGGAGACCTGACCTTCCTGCAGGTGGCCATCGGGTACGTCTTCGGCCGGCTGCTGGTGAGCCTGCTGCTGATTCCCCCTTACTTCCGGGGCGCCATCGAGACCGCCTACGAGGTCCTCCTGCGGCTCGGCCGGCGCGTGCGCAACTTCTCCGCCCTGCTGTTTCAGGTCAACCGGGCGCTGGCCGACGGCGTGCGCCTCTTCGCCACGGCGCTGGTGCTGTCGGTGGCCACGGGGATCTCCGACCTCGGCACCATCGCCATCATCGGTGCAATCACCGTGGTCTACACGCTCTACGGCGGACTGGTGGCGGTGGTCTGGAACGACGCGGTGCAGCTGGTGATCTACGTGGGGGGTGCGCTGGTGGCCGCCTGGCTGATCCTGGAGGGCGTCCCCGGCGGCTGGCCGGAAGTCGTTTCGCTGGCGGCCGCCGAGCAGAAGCTGCGGGTGCTGAACTTCTCCTGGGACTGGAGCCAGCCCTACACGCTGGCGGGGGGCGTCGTGGGGGGCGCCTTTTTGACCTTCGCCACCCACGGGACCGACCAGATGATGGTGCAGCGCTATCTGGCCTGCCGGACCCAGCGCGACGGGCAGCTGGCGCTGGTGGTGAGCGGCTTTCTGGTGGTGGGCCAGTTCCTGCTGTTTTTGATGATCGGCGTGCTGCTGTACGCCTTCTATCAACTCCATCCCCCGGCTGAGCCGCTCGCCCAGGCGGACCGCGTCTTCCCCATGTTCATCGTCGATCACGTCCCGCCCGGGCTGACGGGCCTGATCATCGCCGCCATCTTCGCGGCGGCCATGTCCACCCTCTCGAGTTCGCTCAACTCGCTGGCCTCCTCCACCGTCAACGACTTCTACCGCCCCTACCTGAAACCGGAGGCATCCGACGCCCACTACCTGTGGGCCTCGCGCCTGTTCACCCTGGCCTGGGGCCTGGTGCTGGCCGGGATCTCCCTGCTGGCGCGCAACTGGGGGGGCGTCCTGGAGGTGGGCCTGACCATCACCAGCATCGTGATGGGGAGCATCCTGGGAATCTTCCTGCTGAACCTGACCCCGCGGCGGCTGCCCGAGGCGGTGGGACTGGCTTCGATGCTGGCGGGTCTGGTGACGGTGCTGGCGATTCACCTGAGCGGGCTGGGGGTGGCCTGGACGTGGTACGTCCTGATCGGGACGGCGGTGACGTTCGCCGTGGGGATGCTGGGGAGCACGGGCCCCGTCCGTGATCGCTGAATCACGGCCTGGAAGGCCGCGCCACACTTGCCGAGCGACGAACGCTCCAGGTAAGATCGCAGTTTTCCGAAACTGGAGCGTTCCCGTGATGAAACCGATGCCGACCCTGCTCGCCCTGATGACCCTCGGTCTGGCCGCCGGCTGCGCCGAGGCTCCGCAGACCGCCGCCCCGGCCCCCGAGGCCGCCTACGACCCCGCCGCGGACACCCTCCGCTTCGACGGCGAAGTCCATTTGCGCAACGTCCGGCAGCTCACCTTCGGCGGCAACAACGCCGAGGCCTACTGGAGCTTCGACGGCAGCCAGTTCGTCTTCCAGTCCGACTGGGCGAAGATCAATCCGCAGGGTTGTGATCAGCAATTCGTGATGAACGCCGACGGCTCGCCGCTGGCCGGGGAGGAGACGTACCGAATGGTCTCCACCGGAAAAGGGCGGACCACCTGCGGATACTTCCTGGCGGACGGCCGGGTAGTCTATGCCTCCACTCACGCGGCCGACCCGGCCTGCCCCGAGCCCGTGCGGTTTTCAGAGGGCCGCTACGTGTGGGCCGTCTACGACACCTTCGACATCTACACCGTCCCGGCCGAGGGGGGGGAGCCGGAGCTGCTGATCGGTGGAGAAGGCTACGACGCCGAAGCCACCGTCTCGCCCGACGGCCGCTACCTGGTCTTCACCTCGACCCGCTCAGGCGACCTGGAACTGTGGCGCTACGACCTCGAATCGGGAGAGACGCTGCAGCTGACCGACCAGCTGGGCTACGACGGCGGTGCCTTCTTCTCGCCCGACTCGAGCCAGATCGTGTGGCGGTCCAGCCGGCCCGAAGGGGAGGAAGCCGGGGTGTACCGCGAACTGCTGTCGCAGGGCCTGGTGGAGCCCGCCAAGCTGCAGATCTTCGTGGCCGACGCGGACGGGTCCAACGTCCGCCAGGTGACGGAGCTGCCGGGCGCCAATTGGGCCCCCTTCTTCCACCCGGACGGCGAGCGCATCCTCTTCTGCTCCAACCATCACACGCTGGAGCAGGGCGGGCGCGAGTTCGACATTTTCATGGTCGGAGTCGACGGCAGCGGCCTCGAACGGATCACCCGCTCCGGGACCTTCGACGCCTTCCCGATGTTCTCCCCCGACGGCCGGCACCTCGTTTTTGCGTCCAACCGCACTGCGGACCGGCAGCCAACGCGCGACACGAACATCTTCGTCGCGGAGTGGGTGGACTGAGCCACGGGTCAAGGATCTCGGTTCACCCTCCTCACGAAATCGCGGTAGAAGTAGTTGCCGTCGTTGATCACCTTGACGCGCAGGGTGAACTCGGAGCTGGCGGGCGAGGGGTTCGTGCCGCCGGGACATCTGACGTTGTCGGGAAACGCTCGACACCAGCTGGCGTTGACGTCCCAATCGAAAGCGGTTCTGTACCGGTCTCCCCATTCGAGAGCTCCACGGAAAACGGGCGTCCCGCCGAGAACCGTGGGAGGCAGTCCGTCCTGGACTTCGATTTCCACGGCATGGCCCGTTCCGTTCCGTCGCCCGGAAGCACGTCCTCGACCGCCGGTCGGCCGCGCCTCAGACCGGCATGAAGCCGGCGGCCCCCAATCAGTCGGGCAGGATAGGGCAGCGGCCGATCGGGGTAGCCGTCTTCGTTGTGATCCCAGCGCATGATCAGGACGATCCGCTCCGAAGCAGGCAAGCTGCCTTCTCCATCCAGGTATCCCCCGACGTCGTGGACGACCCAGTAGTCGCCGCTGGCCCGCAGCCTCAGCCAGGCGCCGGCCAGATCGCTGTAGGCGCAGGGCCCGAGCGGGCTCAGACTCCCGACGTTGAAGTTCCTGGTGGCCATGCGGGAAGCGTTCTCTTCGATGTAGCCGGCGTCCAGAGGCCAGGTCGGGTCATTGACGAATCCAAACCAGTGCAGCGCCTGGCGGCCGAGGCTCAATTCGTCGATCTTGGCGAAATACAGCTGATCGTCGTGCGAGTTGTCGCTGGGAAGCACCCAGTGAAGGGTCAGCGGAACGGTCGATTGGCTCCGGGCCAGCCGAAACTGCGCATTCGTCCTCGACCAGCTCCTGATCCGATCGTAGTCCGACTCGAAAAGCGGGACGGTGGGCGACCGGACTTGTTCGTGGTTGCTGAGAGTCGACAGTGCATGAGAGGAGCCCCATGACATCTCGGTCAATTTCAGGACTGCTGAGATTGCCGCCGGAGGTCAAGTCCGTTTTTCGCTGTAAATTCGATCGGCGGATGAGCCTTGATCGACCACCGGTTGGTTCTCTTTCCGGTGGGCCTCCTCCAGTTGCTTCTG
>JBFGHG010000415.1:0-4177 GCA_041578395.1 Acidobacteriota bacterium | reverse complement strand
GGTGAAGTGCACGGTGGTGGGGGACGCCATGCAGCGGGCGCCGGTGTTCGTGTTCGACGACGCCCGGGGGGCGCGCGAGTTCGTGAAGTGGATCGACCGGAACCTGGAACAGATCCAGCGCGAGGCAGAGTCGACCACCCGGGTGGGCAAGCTCAACGAGATCGACTGCTACCAGGCCAACAAGTTCGCTTTCCTGCGCTTCAACTTCTTCACCGGGGACGCGGCCGGCCAGAACATGGTGGGACGGGCGACCTTCGCCGCCTGCAGCTGGATCCTGGACCAGTTCGAGGGCGTGCGGCACTTCTACCTGGAGTCCAATTTCGCCACCGACAAGAAGGCCTCGCAGGTCAACATCATGCGCACCCGCGGCAAGCGCGTGACGGCCGAGGCGGTGATCAAGCGGGACGTCCTGATGCAGCGGCTGCGGGTGGAGCCGGAAAACCTGGTCTATCACGCCGGCGTGGCCAACGTGGGGGCGCTGCTGTCGGGGGCCAACAACAACGGCCTGCACTCCGCCAACGCCATCACCGCCATGTTCATCGCCACCGGGCAGGACGTGGCCAACGTGGCGGAGTCCTCGGCGGGGGTGGTCTACTCCGAGCTGACCCCCGAGCGGGACCTGTACGTGTCGATCACCATTCCTTCGCTGATCGTGGCGACGTATGGGGGGGGGACGGGGCTGCCGACGCAGCGGGAGTGTCTGGAGGTGCTGGGGTGCTTCGGGAAGGGGAAGGTGAACAAGTTCGCGGAGATCGTTGCGGGCGCGGTGCTGGCGGGAGAGATTTCGCTGGCGGCCGCGATCTCGGCGTCCGACTGGGTGTCCAGCCACGAGGAGTACGGACGGAACCGGTAGGGGGGCCCTGTATGGGAAAAGGCATGCGGCCACGGCAGCCTTGGAATGTCCTCGACTAGGATTCCCAAGGAAGGGTCCTTCCAACAGAGATGAAGGGCGCCAATTCTGTTCGCTGCAAAGACGTCTATCGCTAACCCCTACTCCTTGTCGAACCGCAGAGACAGCCACCCCTCGCTCATGTCCGTCTCCGTCAGCTCGTAGTACGTCAGAAACTGAGGCAGGAGGTAATTCCGGCGCTGGTTGCGGACCTGGATCACCAGCTGGTCGCCGAAGCGCTCCACCTCAACGTCCTCCGCCTCCAAAAAGGGCAGCTTGATGTCCAGATAGTACGACCCGTCCTCGAGCGTGACCTGATAGGTCGGCTCACTGTAGAGCAACTCGGCCGGGTCCCGGTCTTTCCCGTACATCGCCTCCGCGATCTTCTCCAGCAGCTCGAGGCCGAACACCTCCTCCTGCAGGTGCGGGACGTGCAGGATGGGCAGGGGCGAGAAGCTGGTCTCGATCTCCTCCATGTATTTCGTCTGCGCCTGGAAGTACTTGCCCCAGGCCGAGTCCTTGCCGCGCGGCTTGGGCAGGATCCGGTTGACCACCACCGAGTCCACCCCGTAGCCGTACAGCTGCAGGTAGGTGTAGGCGCGGCGGGCCTCGTTGATCACCATCTTCTCCGGGTTGAGCACCAGGCGCACCGAGCTGACCTTGGTGTCGCTCAGCACCTGGTTGATCTCCTTCAGTTTCTCGAAGAGCGTCTTCAACTCGGCGTAGGCCTTGTCCAGCGGGATCCCGGTGGTGGAGCGGACGGCGAAGCCCACGCTCTTCATGGCCAGCTTCTGAAAGGGGAAGGCCTTGGTCAGCCACCACTCCGTCACCTGCGGCAGGGTCAGGAAGGTGAGCGTCTCGCCGGTGGGGGCGCTGTCGACGATGATCAGGTCGTAGTCGTCCGACTGGTAGAAGCGATGCAGCCAGAGCAGCGCCGTGGCCTCCCCCATCCCCGGGATGGCCGCCAGCTCCTCGGCGGCGATCTCGTTGACCCCCTGGAACTTGAAGACCACCAGCAGCAGCTCGCGCATGTTGCCCCAGTACTTCTTCATCGAGTAGTAGAGGTCCACTTCCTGGGCGTACAGGTTGGGCGCGACCTTTTCCGGCTCCGGGCCCAGCGGACGGTCCAGGGCGTCCGCCAGGCTGTGGGCCGGATCGGAGGACATGATCAGGGTCCGGTGTCCCCGGGCCGCCGCGCGCAGACCGGTGGCCGCCGCGCAGGTGGTCTTGCCCACGCCGCCTTTGCCGGTAAACAACAGAATTCTCTTGTCAGACATGTGAACAGCCGCTCGTTGCAGAAGAGTGAACGCCCCGGTCAGCCGCTCCGCACCCGCGTCCGGCGGCGGCTTCGCTGGCGGCGGCGGCGCTTGCGAACCATCTCCTTCAGTCCCGGGCTGAAGGCCAGTCCGTGCCGGGCCAGGATCGGTTCCAGCCTCTTCCGGTGCTCCTCGAGGTCGAACAACGTCGTCCAGTAGGCGTGCTCGCAGACGCGGCGCCGGTTGGCGAAGCTGAAGACGTTGCTGAAGAACATCGACGGGTCTTCGCGGTTGGGCTCGAACAGCAGCACGTCGGCCTCCCGGTGGGTCCGCTTGTAGCGGCCCATCCCCACCTCCATCCGGGAATGGATCAGGGTGCGGAAGGTCTGCGACAGCACCACGGGCAAGCCGCCGTCCAGCAGGTTGGCGTGACGGGTGCGGCCGGCTTCGGCCGCCAGGTTGGCGTTGAAGGGGACCAGCGGATTGATGCACAGCACCAGACGCGCCCCCTCGTCCAGCGCGGCCGAGGCGTGCAGCGTCTTCTTCAGCACGCCGTCCACGTAGTAGCGCCCCTCGATCTCCACGGGAGGATACAGCCCCGGCAGTGCCGAGCTGGCCTGCAGCGCCCGTGAGATGGGGACGTGATCGAACTCGGCCGCCCCGAAGGTGACGGGCTCGCCCGTGTTCAAGTCCACCGCCATCAGGTAGAGCTTGCGCTCCAGTTCGCGAAAGTCGTTGGTGCGCCCCTCCTCGCTGTAGATCCGCTCGAAGAACTCGTGGATCGACTCGCTGTTGAACAGCCCGGTGGGCATGGCCGCCTGAAACGTCCCCGCCGACTCCAGCAGCCCGAACTGCAGCGGGTTGAAGACGAACTTGAGCAGGTTGGAGGCGAACAGCTCGGGCACGCTGGCCGCCCGTTTCAGGTACTCGGACAGGGCCGGCCGGAAGAAGAGGTCGGGGTCGAACAGCGAGCGGATCGAGTCCCCCTCCAGGAAAATCCGCCGCAGCTGCCGGGCGTCGATCCGGTTGACCAGACTGGAGGCGATCAGCGCCCCCGAACTGACCCCCACGTACACGTCCAGCCGATTGAAGTCGATTCCCTCGAGCGCCTCGTCCATGGCCAGCAGGGCGCCGATTTCGTAAATCCCGCCCAGCGGCCCGCCCCCCGCCAGTGCCAGACCCATGACCCGCTCCTCCGGCGGCGGTTCGGGAGGCGCCGTGGCCGGGTGTATCGTGAGCATGAACAACTCCGCTCTGCTGCGCCGTGCCCGCACGGCGATGTCGATCCAGCTCGCTTCGAACGGGAAGGTGCGTTCCCCAAACGTGAGCTAACTCTCAGATCGTATCACGTTCTCGCCCTTTGCCTGGAAATGTGGGAGACTTTTCCGCGGAGGTGCACGGAATGCCGAAAGTGGAGCCCTTGTCGGGCATCGACGCTGCCTGGCTGGCCATGGAGGACGAGACCAACCTGATGATGGTTTCGGGCATCCTCACCTTCTCGCAGCGCCTCCCGCTGAAGAAGCTCAAAGAGGTCCTGCGCCGGCGGTTCCTGAAGTTCGACCGCTTCCGGCAGCGCGTGGTGCAGCCGGAGATCCCGCTGGCGGCGCGCCCGCTGATGCCCGCCTATTGGGAATGGGTCGAAAATTTCCGGCTGGACGACCACCTGCACACCGTGCGGCTGCCCGAGCCGGCCGGCCGGAAGGAGTTCCGCGAACTGGTCAACGAGCTGATGAGCACCCCGCTGGACGATTCGCGGCCGCTGTGGGAGATGCACCTGATCGAGAACTTCGGGAAGGGAAGCGGACTGGTGGTGCGGCTGCACCACTGCATCGCCGACGGCATGGCGCTGGTGCACGTGCTGCTGTCGATCGCCGACGCCGACCCGCGCGCCGGCTCGGCCGGGGGTGCCGCCGAGACGACGCCGCAGACGCCTCCGGACGGAGCTTCCGCGGGCCCTTTGGAAGCCCTCTTCGGCCGCATGTTCTCGATGACGGGGCAGGTGACTCGCCTGACGGAACGCGTCTTCCGGGAG
>JBFGHG010000414.1:0-4191 GCA_041578395.1 Acidobacteriota bacterium | reverse complement strand
TCAGCGGTCTCGCGAACCAGGGGGCGGGCATCACCCCTGGGGTTCTCCCGGTGGAAGGCGTCCAGCCGGCGTTGCAGATCGACCAGAATCTCGTTGTCTCCGTCGTCCATCGAATCTTCGCGGATGCGGCACGTCAATTCCCGCTGCGCGGCTCCAGGTACTGCCCCAGCCACCCCAGGACCTCCCGCCACCACAACCGGCGGTTGCGCGGCCGCAACACCCAGTGGCCTTCGTCGGGGAAGTAGACGAAGCGGGCCGGGACTCCCTGCCGGCGCAGCGCCGTGAACACGTCCAGCCCCTGCGAGACGTCCACCCGGTAGTCCAGCTGCCCGTGGATCACCAGCATGGGGGTCGTCAGCCGGTCGGCGTACAGGTGGGGCGACCACTTCTCGTACAGCTCGCGGCTGGACCAGGGCGTGCCGCCGAACTCCCACTCCGGGAACCACAGCTCTTCGGTCGACCCGTAAAACGACTCCAGGTTGAAGAGCCCGTCGTGATTGACCAGCACGTCGAAGCGGTCCGTCTGGGTGGCGATCCAGTTGATCATGTACCCGCCGTAGGAGGCTCCCGCCGCCCCGATCCGCTCCGGATCGACGAAGGAGTAGTTGGCCAGCACGTGGTCCAACCCCTTCATCAGGTCTTCGTAGGGGTAGTCTCCCCAGTGCCGGGAAATGGAGTCGGTGAACTTCTGGCCGTAGCCGGTGGAGCCGTGGAAGTTGACCATCGCGACCACGTATCCGGGCGCGGCGAACATCTGGTAGTTCCAGCGTGGGTGGAAGCTGTCGTTCCACGCCCCCTGCGGGCCGCCGTGGATCAGGTAGAGCAGGGGGTAGCGGCGCGAGGCGTCGAAGAAGGGCGGCTTGATCAGCATCCCCTGCACGCGCTGGCCCAGGGCGCCGGTGAACTCGAAGGCCTCGGCCGGATTCATGGCGATCCCGGCCAGCTTCTCGTCGTTGATCCGGGTCAGCCGGGTGATTTCGCCCCCCTCCAGGTCGAGCCGGAACAGCTCGTCGGGACGCACCGTCGACTCGCGGGTGAGGACCAGGCTGCGGCCGTCCGGCGCGATGCGCAGGGTGCCGTTGTGGGCGGTGGCGTCGATTTTTTCCCACTCGCGGTCCGCCACCCGGACGCGGTAGACCGCGTTTCGGGTCCGCTCCTGCACCAGCGCGTACAGCGACTGCCCGTCGGGCGCCCAGGCGAACTCCCCGACGCTCAGCGTCCACTCGGCGGTCAGGTCGCGCCGCTGGCCGCTGGCCAGGTCGAGCAGCATCAGGTGATAGCGGTCCGCCTCGAAGCCCGCCCGCAGCTGCGCCCGGTAGGCGAGGTGCTTCCCGTCGGGGCTGAAGGCCGGGTTGTTGTCGTTGGCCGGGTTGGCGCTGGTCAGGTTGGTGCGCGAGCCGTCCTCGAGCCCGATCAGGAAGATGTCGTTGTTGGTTCCGACCGCCGGCACCGGTTCCGGGTTGATGACCACCGCGACGTGCTTGGAGTCGGGGGAGAAGGCCACGTCGGAGTAGCCCCCCAGGGCGAGCGTGGGCGCGTCCTGGTCGTGCGGGGACAGATCGCGTGGCTCGCCCCCGCCGGCGGGCATCACGAACAGGTGCGAGCGGGTGCCCGCCCGCCACGAGTCCCAGTGGCGGTAGAAAAGTTCGTCCCAGATCCGCGCCTCGGTCGGAAAGGGGTCCGGCTCGCCCTCGGGCGCCGGCCAGCGGATGTCCGAGGAGTAGTGGAGCCAGCGGCCGTCGGGCGAGAAGCCGAGGTTGGCGATCCCTCCCGCGATCTCGGGCGAGACGGCGCGCGCTTCTCCCCCGCCGGGATCGATGAGGTGGATGCGCGGAGCTCCCCCGCGGCTGGAGACGAACGCCAGCCGCTTGCCGTCGGGCGACCAGCGGGGCTGGCTGTCGCCGGCCGGGGAGCGGGTCAGCCGGCGTGCCTCGCCCCCTTGCAGCGGCACCAGCCAGATGTCGCTGTCGCCGCGGTTCTCCTCGAGCGAGTAGTCGGTCACCACGAAGGCGACCTGGCTGCCGTCGGGTGAGATTCGGGGGTCGGACACCGCGTCCAGGCCGATGAGGTCGTCGAAGGTCAGCGCCCTCGGGCCGGACTGGCCCGGTAACAGGTGCAGGGAAAAGGCGAATACAGCGAGCGGGAGTGTGATCCGAGACATGCCCCCAGCATACCGTGGCACGGGCCTCCCTGCCCGTGATTCCGGAGCTACCCCCCCTGCTGGAAGATGAGCTTGGCGACCAGGGAGGTCCAGCCGGTCTGATGGGAGGCGCCGAGGCCTTCACCGGTCTCGCCGTGGAAGTACTCGTAAAAGAGCAGGTGGTCTTTCCAGAGGGGGTCCTCCTGGAAGAGCCGGTTGGAGCCGAAGACCGGCCGGCGGCCTTGGCGCCGCTCGAAGATCCGCACCAGCCGCAGCGACAGCTCGTCGGCCACCTGGCAGAGGTCCATCTTCCGGCCCGAGCCGGTCGGGAACTCGACGGTCAGCTTGTCCCCCCAGAAGTAGTGGTACTTCTGCAGCGCCTCGATGATCAGGATGTTCATCGGGAACCAGACGGGTCCGCGCCAGTTCGAGTTGCCTCCGAACAGCCCCGAGGAGGACTCTCCCGGCTCGTAGTGCACCACGTGCGTGTCGTCGTCGCCGTCCAGCCGGTAGGGGTGCTCGGCGTGGTAGCGCGACAGCGAGCGGATGCCGTACTCGGAGAGGAACTCCTGCTCGTCCAGCATCTTCTCCAGCACCCGGCTGAGCTGCTCGGGCTGCATCACCGAGAGCAGACAGAGGGGGCTCTGCTCCGGCTCGCGCATGCTGCACACGTTGGCGGCCAGATCGGGGCGGTTCTGCTCGAACCACTCCATGCGCCGCTTGAAGCCGGACAGCTGTTCGAGCTTTCGGTAGTCGAGGACCTCCACCGCGAACAGGGGAACGAGTCCCACCATGGAGCGGACTTTCAGGGGAATTCGCCGCCCGTCGGGAAAGACCAGGTGATCGTAGAAGAAGCCGTCCTCCTCGTTCCAGAGCGGGGGCGAGTCTTCCGAACCCTGGGCCATGGCGGTGGCGATGTACAGGAAGTGTTCGTAGAACTTGGAGGCGATGTCCTGGTAGGCCGGCTGGTGCACCGCCAGCTCCCAGGCGATGCGCAGCATGTTCAGGCAGTACATCGCCATCCAGCTGGTGCTGTCGCTCTGCAGCAGCGTCCCCCCCGTCGGGACGGGCCGGCTGCGGTCGAACACCCCGATGTTGTCCATCCCGAGGAATCCGCCCTCGAAGAGGTTGTGGCCCGCCTGGTCCTTGCGGTTCACCCACCAGGTGAAGTTCATCAGCAGCTTGTGGAAGACCCGCTCGAGAAACAGCAGGTCGGGCCGGCCCCAGTGCTTTTCCTCGATCTTGTAGATCCGGTAGGCGGCCCAGGCGTGCACCGGCGGGTTGACGTCGCCCAGCGACCACTCGTAGGCGGGCAGCTGGCCGTTCGGGTGCATGTACCATTCGCGGGTGAAGCGGACCAGCTGGCGCTTGGCCAGCTCCGGGTCCACCAGCGACTGGCACAAGGTGTGAAAGGCGGAGTCCCAGACGGCGTACCAGGGATACTCCCACTTGTCCGGCATCACCAGGACGTCGTCGTTGTACAGGTGCAGCCAGTTGGCGTTGCGCCCCTCCCAGCGCTCCGGAGGCGGGGAGGGCATGTCGGGGTCGCCCTTCAACCAGCGCTCCACGACGTAGTGATACCACTGCTTGCTCCAGAGGAGCCCCGCGAAGGCCTGCCGCTGGATGCGCCGGCAGTCCTCCGGCAGCTGGGCCGGTTCCAGCGTCTCGTAAAAGCGGTCGGCCTCCTCGCGCCGCTGCTGGAAGACGTCGTCGATCGCCTCGGGCTCGATCCGGAGCTGCTCCCGCTGATCGGTCAGCCGCAACCGGACCGTTCGGCTGGCGCCCGCCTCCAGGGTCCAGTGGTAGCTGCAGGCGAACTTGGTCCCCTGCTCCCGCCCCACCGCGTCGCGCTCCCCCCCGATCAGGTAGCGGTGAAAGGCGTCCTTGACGCGGGGCGAGGCGTTGGGGCGCCCGTAGAGTTTCTGCTGGTTGGTCTCGTTTTCGGTGAAGAGCAGTTCGGGGTCTCCCTCCCAGCCCAGGAAACGCTCGCCGAGCGTGGGATGGAAGGCGCGTACGGCCTCGGGTTCCAGGTGAAGCGAAGGTTTTACGGG
>JBFGHG010000413.1:0-4208 GCA_041578395.1 Acidobacteriota bacterium | reverse complement strand
TAGGCCTCGGCGTTGCCCGCCCGGCAGGCGTACTCCCACTCGGCCTCGGTGGGCAGCCGGTACTCGCGGCCGGTCACCTCGCTCAGCCACTGGCAGTACTTGGTGGCGGCGTAGTGAGTCATGGTGATGGCGGGCCGGCGGCCCTGCCCCCAGCCCTGGTCCGGCGAGCCGTAGGGCGGCGTGGGGCCGGTCACGGCATCGCTTTCCAGTCCGGCTTCGTTCTTGCCCCGGGTGGCGGTGGCGGCGTAGTAGGCCTGGTATTCCCGCCAGGTCACTTCCAGCTTGCCCATCCAGAAGTGGCCGACCTGAACCGGGCGCCGGGGACCCTCGTCCTCGCCGCGGCCCGGTTCGTCCGGCGGGCTCCCCATCCGGAACACTCCGCCGGGGACGGCCACCATGTCGAAGCGGACCGCGGACTCGGGGATGGTCTCGGTGTAGTTGGAAAAGTCCTGGCCGGGAGGCTCCAGCGTCGATTCGAGCGCCTCGCGGTCCTCCCCGGCCGCACACGCGGCCAGCAGCAAAGCGAGCAGCAACCGGCAAGGGTGAGCCAACGAGAACCGGACGGGCATGGCCCGACCAGGATCGCACGCCCGGCCCCGTTAGTCCACGCCGAAGGGGATGTCCTCCCGGCTTCCGGTTTCCAGATCGAGCCTCTGCAGTCGGATCCCGTTCTCCTGCGCGATCGCCGTCCACAACGTGCGGCACGAACCCCGCTCGAAGGCGACTGCCGGCCCGGGCCAGCCCGGGTCGGAGAGGAGGGCTTCTTCCCGGACCTCGTCGCCGGCTTTCCGGTAGAGGCGGTTGCCGGATTGGAAATAGAGGGCGCCGCCGCAGGGGAGGAACCTCGCCAGGTAACCGCTCAGGTCGGTGTAAACGTGCCGGACCTCGGAGCCGGTGATCTCCGCGAGCGTATTCATGCGGGTCAAGGCGTAGAGCCTGTCTTCGTGGTAGGTCAGGTCGTGGACGGGGCCGACGATCGCCTCGGTCCACTCGGTCTCCGCATCGGTCTTCGAGTAGACCCTGCCCTGTCCGGTGGCGAAGGCCAGCCGGCCTGACCCCGGCGCCGCCGCGGCGACCCCCGTTTGCCACTGCTGCTGCTCGTCGTCGCCGAGCATCCCCACCGCAACTGTCTGCCAGTTGGCGCCGCAGTCCCGGGTCAAAAACAACCCGGCCTCCGTGTAGGCGGCCACGGTACCGTCCCGCTCGACGGCTCCGCTCACCATGCCTTCCAGCGCCAGCGGCACGGACGTCTGCCCACCATCCGTGCTCCGCCGAAGCTCGCCTCCCTTCAGGAGGAGCGTACAGGAGCCGCTCGCCGAGACGATCTTGTGGGCCGAGGAGGCGTCCTCGAGTTCTTCCCAGGTCTTTCCCATGTCCGCCGAGACGAGGACCCGGGTGTTCATTGCCGAAGAGACGAAGAACGGAGCCGCGCTGCCGTGACCCTGCACGACCAAGAACACGCGGCCCTCAGCAGCCTGGATGTCGTGGACGTGGTAGAGACCGGGGATGCAAGCCGGGCAAAGCAGCAGGATCACCAGCGCCATCCATCGAAGAGCGCGACGTTGCATGGGCTACCTCACTTGGTTAAAAGTGAAAGCAGAATTGAAACCTGCGTTCAGCCTAGCACACGGATCGAAATCTTGCCGCGCACGCGGCCCGTCTCGCTGCGCCGGTGGGCGTCTCGAATCTGGTCCAGGCCGAACTCGCTGTCGATCGAGGTGCGCAGCCGGCCCTCCTCCGCCAGTTCGGTGAGGACGTCCAGGTCGCGGCCCAGAGGCTTGACCCAGATCAGGTGCGCCTTCTGTCGGAAGAAGAGGTTGCCGGCCAGTTGCCTCCACAGCACCGCGGCCGACGGCAGGGTGGAGACGTAGACGCCGGAGACGGATAGCAGCGGGCGGATGCGGCCGAAGCCGTAGGCGGCCACGGCGTCGAAGATCACGGAGAACGGCCCCTGGACGCCGGCCAGACCCTGGTCGCGGTAGTCGATCACCTCTTCGGCGCCGAGGTCGCGGACGAATTCCAGGTTGTCCGGCCCGCACACGCCCGTCACCCGGGCTCCCAGCGCCCGGGCGATCTGGACCGCGAAGCTGCCGACCCCTCCCGACGCGCCCAGGATCAGGGCGCGCTGCCCGTCGGCCAGTCCCCCCAGGTCGCGCAGCGCCTGCAGGGCGGTGAGGGCCGCCAGGGGGAACGTGGCGGCTTCCTGAGCGGACAGGGAAGAGGGGGCCCGCGCCAGTGATTCTTCGCTCGTGACGACCAGTTCGGCGTGCGCCTCTCCAGTCGAGCGGTCCGAACGGGCGTACACGCGCTGACCCGGCTGAAAGCGGCCGTTGGGGCTGCTTGTGGCCACCACCTCGCCGCACAGGTCGAAGCCGAGGACGCGGGGGAACTTCCAGCCCTGCACCCACTTCAGCTGGCCCTGCCGGATCTTCCAATCGATGGGGTTGATGCTGGAGGCGTGGACCCGCACCAGGACTTCGCCTTCGCCCGGCTCGGGCTCGGCTGCGTCCTCGACCCGCAGTACCTCGGGTCCGCCGTATTCGTGGATGACGACCGCTTTCACTGAACTCCCAAGGTACCCGCCGCGGCAACGGGAGTCCAGGGTGTGGGACGGGCATCCTTGCCCGTCATTCCGAAGCAGCAGGGTCTACCCGCGCGGGACGGCCCTGGCGTTCAGGCCACTTCTTCCCGGCGAGGCCGCCAGCGGTCGGTGAAGATCTGCTCGCGCGCCACCCCCTCGGTGCCTTCGAGGGCCTCGAGGCGGACGATCTGGCGTTTCGGGACCAGCATTTCCTCGCCGCCTTCGGCGCGCACCTTCAAAAAACTGGTGTTGGCCCAGACGAGTTCCCCTTCGACGATGCTCCCGTCGCCCAGCACCAGCCTCACGACGGCCCTGCCGGACGGCTCGGCGACCTGGGAGGAGGATTCGATCAGCACCGAGTCCACCGCGCTGAACTCCGAGCTGCACTGCCGCCGGCGCGCCAGAGCATCCTCCAGGTCCTGCAGCCGGATCTCGGTCGCTGCTCCCGCCTCCTCCCGGGACCTGCGGACGGCGCGCAGCGCCGCGTCGTTGAGGAGACTCTCCAGGTCGGCCCCGTTGAACCCCTGCAGGCGCTCGGCCAACGCCTCGAGCGAGACCTCGTCGGCCAGCTGTTTTCCCCGCGCGTGGATGGCCAGGATCTCCAGCCGCTCCGCGCAATCCGGCAGCTCGAGGACGATGCGGCGGTCGAAGCGGCCCGGCCGCAGCAGCGCCTTGTCCAGCACCTCCGGCCGGTTGGTGGCCCCCAGCACCACGACCTGACTGGCGGGCTCGAATCCGTCGATCGACGCCAGCAGCTGATTCAGCGTGTGCTCCCACTCCGCGAAGCCGGGCAGGACGGTGGCGCCCCGCCGCATGCCGACCGCGTCCAGTTCGTCGATGAAGACCACGGCCGGCGCCTCTTTGGCGGCGGTCTGGAAGAGGTCGCGCACGCGCGCGGCCCCCGCGCCGCCGAAGATCTCCACGAACTCGGTGGCCGACACCTCGAAGAACTTCGACTTTGTTTCGCCCGCCAGGGCTCTGGCCAGCAGCGTCTTGCCGCAGCCGGGAGGCCCTTCCAGCAAGATGCCCCGCGGCAGCCGCGCGCCCGCCTTCCGCCAGGCGCCGGGGTCCCGCAGGTAGTGCACGATATCGCCGAGTTCGGCCTTGGCGTCTTCGCAGCCGCCGACGTCCACGAACCCCGTTCCGCTCGACTCCCCTGCGATCCGGGCCCGGCTCTTGCCGAACGAGAAAATGCTGTCCCGGGTGGCCTGCGCTTTGCGGAGCCATATCAGGGCCGCTACCAGGATCACCGCGAGCACGACCAGCCAGACGCCGATGCCTCCCCACCAGGACTCCTGCGCCGGCTCGAACCAGACGCCCTGTTCGTCGAGCGCCTCCATCGTCTCCGGGGCCATCCGCCCCTTCACCAGGTAGGCCTCGTCCGAGTCGCGCAACAGTACCCGCATCTCCCCGCCCGACAGAAACTGAATCCCGTCGACACGTTCCTGTTCGACGTCCGCGAGGAAGGTGTCGAAGCTCTCGCGAACCTCGCCGCCCGAACTCAGCCAGGGGTAGATCACCAGCACTCCCAGCAGGAGTCCGATCCAGATGGCCCAGGTGTTGAGTTTCGACTTGGATTTCATGTCCGCCTCCGTGCGAGCGTCGATCTGCAGCGATCAGCATAGAG
>JBFGHG010000412.1:0-4222 GCA_041578395.1 Acidobacteriota bacterium | reverse complement strand
GGTCGCGCAATGGAGTTCTTCATTTCCAGTGCCTGGGCGCAGGACGGCGGCCAGCAGAGCGTTTCCAATTCGAATATGCATGAGTTTCCTCCCGGCGGGGGTCATAATACCCTGTCAGCCTTGCACTGGCCGCGGAACCCTGGCGGCCCCGCTTGCGTTGAACAAAGACAAGTCAGTTCCAATACGCGAATTCTTTTTCTTTTGGATTTTGGAGCAAGGAGGATCAGGATGGCAGATGATTTGAAGGGCCGTTTCATGTGGTACGAACTGCTCACCACGGCGCCCGACGCGGCCCAGGATTTCTATACCAAGGTGGTGGGCTGGGGCACCAGCGTCTGGGACGGCGCCGGACAGCCGTACCAGATGTGGACGGTGGGGGAATCCGCGATCGGGGGCCTCATGCAGCTGCCCGAGGAGGCGGCCGCCCATGGGGCGCCGCCGCACTGGATGACCCATATCGGGTCTCCCGACCTGGACCAGTCCCTGAAGCGGCTCGAGCAGCTGGGAGGCAGCCTGCTGAAGGACCCCATGGAGGTCCCGGAGGTGGGGCGCTTCGGCATCGTAGCCGACCCGCACGGGGCGGTTTTCTCGATCTACACGCCCGCCGGTGAAATCCCGGTGCCGGAGGGCTTCCCGCGCGTGGGCGACATCTCCTGGAACGAGCTGGTGAGCGGCAACTGGAAAGAAGCGCTCGAGTTCTACGGGGGACTGTTCGGCTGGGAAAAGGGCCCCGAGCACGACATGGGCGAGATGGGCGTCTATCAGATCTATCAGCGCGGAGGCGTCCCCATCGGCGGGATGTTCGACAAGCCGCCAGACATGCCGGCCTGCTGGATCTTCTACGCCCGGGTGCCGGACGTGAAGGAGAAGGTGGACCTGGTCCAGGGCGCGGGGGGGACGATTCTCAACGGCCCGATGGAAGTCCCGGGCGGCGACTGGATCGTCCAGTTCTCCGACCCCCAGGGCGCCGTCTTCGCCCTCCACTCCCTCAATCCCAACCGCTGAAGCTGAGACCCACCCAAGTCCCGGACCGAGTCCGGGACTCTTCCCTCCCCAAAATCGCCGGACCCACCGGCAACGGGGACGAAGCCGCCACGATGGCCACCATCACGAACCGGGACCTCCAAACCTGCACGGTGCAAGTCGGCTTCACCCGCGGCGGGGAAATGGAGGTGCCGCCGGTGAGGGTCAACGGAGAGGCCACCGCCGTGGTCGAGCTGACGATCCCCCGGGGCGGCGCCCGCATGGTGACCCTGACGGCCGAGCAGCTGGTGCAGGGCAATCTGGTGATCGTGGTGCTCCCACCCTGCACCACCAACTCCGTGAGCGTCTCGGGCAGCTATCAGATCCAGGGGGCCGCCGGGCAGGTGCGAGAGGTCTTCACCTTGCGGCCCAACGGCGCCGACACCTGGCTTCGCAACGGGCGTTGCCTGGTGGTGACCACCAACCAGAACCCCGGCGGGACGGGAGGGCCGGTGGAGAATCTGGGGGTCGCCACCTCCCCGGTGGTGCCCGGCTTCCGCCTGCCGGCGGGTTCTACCCTGAACGCCTTCTTCTTCGACGAAGACGGCCAGCGCGTGGCCGATCAGAGCCTCCCGATCGACGGCGTCCACACGGCTTCGTTCCCCATCCCGGCCAACCTCGAGGGGAAGGTGACGATCGTCTTCTGCCTGAACACCATGGACGGGGTGGACGTCGACCTGACGCCGGTCAAGCTCGTGCAGCGGGAGGGCTTTCAGTTCGACAACTCCCCCTTCGTCGACGGCTTCGAGTCGGGGGACACCAGCTCGTGGTCGGATCAGATCCAGTGAAGGGGACGGCTCCCTCGAGTCTGCTGCGCGCGGCTCAGGGGCTGCCGCGCCGGAAGTGCATGGAGTTGCCGCTGGGGAAGAAGATGGACAGCTCGTCGCCCTGCAGCCGGAAGGTGCAGGGCTCGCGGGCGGCTTCGGCTTCTTCGTCCAGATCCATGCGGAAGGGGCTGGCAGGCAGGCCGTCCAGACCCTCTCCGCCGGAGAAGTGGAACTGGTGCGTGAAGGTGAGGCGGTCTTCGTCGACCTCGAAGCGTCCACCCTCCGCCGATGCCCGGACCGGCTCGCCCTGCCCGTCCAGCACGAAGAAGAGCACCGTCCACTGACTGCCGCTGAAGAAGATCCGGCCCCCGACCGGGTGCTGCACCCCGCCGGCCAGGAGATAGCTGCGCGCCTGCCAGACGCCCTGCAGCGTCTCGCCTCCGCCGGTGGGTTCCGCCATCGCCAGGCCCAGCAGCAACAGATTCGAGTAGAGCATCCGGCCGTCATTCTATAGCCCTGCTCCCGGAACTGCTAGACTCTGGGGCCATGCCCGTGGCGGTTCTCGTGACCCGGATGGAGGAAGTGCCGCCGCTGTTCCGGTGGTCGTCCCACTTCGCCCGGGCCTCCCAATCGCAGCTCGTCCTGATCCATCCCGTCGCTGGCAGCGGCGGGAAACAGCGAGAGTGGACGCCGGGACAGGACGCGGCCGGCTCCGCGTTCTTCCGGGCGCTGGAGTCCGCGCTGCGGGAGAACCCGGAACGGGCCGAGGGCCTCGAGGTCCGGGCACTGGAGCAGGAGAGCGAGAATCCCGCCGGGGCGGCGATCGGCACGATCCGGGATCTGCAGGTCAACCTGCTGATCATCTCCCGGCGGCCGGCCCGGCAGGCCCGCCGGGAAGAATCGATCGAACGCCAGCTCTTCCAGAAGGCCCCCTGCGCGACCCTGCAACTGCGCGCCGCGGCCGACAGCGGCGCCCGCTGCCGGGCCATCGTGGTGGCCGCGGCCGGCGGACCCCATGCCGGGCGGGCTCTCCGCGTGGCGCGGGAGCTGGCGGACGCCATCGAGGCGCGGGTCACGGCCCTGTACGTGGAGCCGCGGGTGGGGGACGAGGCGGAGCAGGTGGGAGCCCGCATCCTGGACCGCATCCTGCGGCGCAGCCTGGGCAGCGACGCCGATCGCGTCGAGGCCCGGGTGGTGGTGGCCGACGACGTCTACCAGGGCATCCGCTCGGTCCCGGCGGACGGCTACGACCTGCTGATCGTGGGAGCGTCGAAGCTGGGTGTGGTGCGCCGGGTGCTGTTCGGCACGGTACCGGCCCGGCTGCTGAGCGAACCCCACGGCCCCTCACTGGCGGTGATTCGCGACGACATTCCCCTGGCCAACCGCCTGCGGCAGCGCCTGGACCGCTGGTTCCAAAACCGGGTGCCGCAGCTGGAACGGGAGCAGCGGCTGGCACTGTTCGAGCGGGTGCAGTCCAATTCGCGCTGGAACTTCGACTTCATCACGCTGATCTGCCTGTCCACCCTGATCGCCACCCTTGGCCTGATCCGGAACTCTGCGGCTGTGGTGATCGGAGCGATGCTGGTGGCCCCGCTGATGACGCCGCTGGTGGGCGCCGGGCTGGCGCTGGTGCAGGGCAACACCTACCTGGTACGCAACGCGGCCCGCTCGGTGGCGGGAGGGTTTTTCCTGGCCTTCGCCATCGCCTTTCTGACGGGCCTGGCGGTCCCGGCCGGATCCTGGCTGTTCGCCCCGGGGCAACCCGCGCCCGCCGAGATGCTCTCGCGCGGCACGCCCGGAGTGCTCGACCTGGGGGTGGCCTTCGCCAGCGGGCTGGCGGCCGCCTACGCCATGGGCCGGCCCAACCTCTCCTCCGCCCTGCCGGGGGTGGCCATCGCCGCCGCCCTGGTGCCGCCGATCGCCACCTCGGGGCTGGCCCTGTCGCTGGCCGAGCCGGCCATGGCGCTGGGCGCGGCGGTCCTCTTCTTGACCAACATCGTGGCCATCGTGCTGGGGGCGGCCTGCAGCCTCTGGGCGGTGGGCCTGCGCAGCGGACACGAACACGGCCGGGCGCAGTCCTGGGTCTGGCGCGCGGTCACGGTGCTGCTGCTGGTGACGGCGGCGCTGGTGGCGGCGCTGACGTGGGGTCCGTTCTGAACCCTACGGCTCACGGTTGCCGCAAGGCGCGGGCCGGATCGAGCCGGGCGGCCCGGCGCGCCGGAAACCAGCAGGCCAGGGCGGCCCGCTGAAGTCGGTGGTGTAGACCGTCGCCAGCCGCGCCGGATCGGCGCCCGGCAGGGGCCTCAGCAGCAGCGCGTTGAAAAGGCTGAAGATCGTGGTGTTGGCGCCGATCCCGATCGTCAGCACTCCCACCGCGATGAGGGCGAATCCCGGGCTGCGCAGCAGCCTGCTCGCCGCCATCCGAAGCTCGC
>JBFGHG010000411.1:0-4226 GCA_041578395.1 Acidobacteriota bacterium | reverse complement strand
GCCGCCTCCGCCGGCGCCGCCGATCCCGCTCGAACCCTTCGACCCGCTCCTGATGCTGAAGATGATGGCCGCCGCGATCGCCTACACGGGCGGAGACATCAAGGCGGCGCTGCGGCTGCTGGCGGGGGTGTCCGGGAGATGCCGACACAATGCCCAACTTCCAGGGACTGCTGGCAGGCGCCTGGGCCGGGCGGAGCGGGATCGAGAAGCTCAATTGCCGCAAGAGCGTGGCCCGGATGCAGCGGAACCTGGAGGAGATCTTCGGGGCGCACACGGGCGAGTTCACGGAACGATTACGGCGGTCACGCGACCGGAAGCACCGATAGTGGCACGGGCATCCTGCCTGTGATTTACGACCCGCCGGAATCGCGGCCTGGAAGGCCGCGCCACGTTTACTCTTTACCGTGCAGCGCCTTCCACTCCTCCTCGAACTCGTTCCCCGGCTCCCAGCGCGGCATCGGGTCGGCGTTGGCCGCCTCGAGCGCTGCCTCGAAGACGATCCGCATGTCGCGGGCGGCGCCCTCCAGGTTCCAGTTGTCGTCGATCTCGTCCTCGACGCGGTGGTAGTGCTCCTCGAAGTACTTTTGCGGGTCGAAGTCCAGCGGCTCCTGAAAGTTCTCGCCCGGATTGATGAACAGCGCCGGGATCCCGGCCTTGGCGAAGTTCACCTGGTCGGACCGGTAGAAGCTGCCCGCGTTCGGGTCGGTGTCTCCCACCACCGTGACCCCGTACTTGCCGGCCACGTCCTTCAGCACGTCCCCCAACGTGTTGGTCCCCAGCCCGATGGCCGAGATGTCGGTGGTGATTCCAAAGATCTGGGTCATGTCGATGTTGAAATTGCCCACCAGGCGGCTGCGCTCGAACGGCGGGTTGGCCACGAACCAGCGGCTTCCCAGCGAGCCGCTTTCCTCGGCGGCGCAGGCCAGAAACAGCAGCGAACGCCGGGGCCGGGGCTCCAGAGCCGCAAACGCTTTGGCGAGGTTGATCACGCAGGCGGTACCCGACGCGTTGTCCCAGGCGCCGTTGAAGATCTTGTCGTCTCCCTCCACGCCCTCGTTGGTGCCGAGATGGTCGTAGTGGGCGGAAAAAACGATCGTCTCATCCTTCAGCTCGGGGTCGCGCCCTTCCAGCATGCCCATCACGTTGCGGGTTTCCAGGCGGCGAATCTCGCTGGCGATTTCCGCCGAGACCCGGAAGCCGGTGTCCACCGGCTGGAAGTCCCGGCTGGCCCCCATCTCGAACAAGCCCTCCAGATCGGTTCCCATCGCCTGGGCGATCCGCTGCGAGGTCGGCTCGTCGATCCACCCCAGCAGGTCCACCTGATAGCCGCTGTTCGGGAGGTCGAGGGCGAAATGCTCTTCGGACCCCGAATGCTGGACGACGTTGAAGCCGTAGCTGGCCGAGGGCGTGGTATGGATCATGAAGGCCCCGGCCGCGCCCTTGCGCATGGCCTGTTCGAACTTGTAGGTCCAGCGGCCGTAGTAGGTCCGCGCTTCGCCCCCGAACAACTCGCGGCCCTCCTCGGTCACGGGCGGGTCGTTGTTCAGGAAGAGCAGCACCTTGCCGGCGACGTCGGCGCCTTTGAAGTCGTCCCAGTCCTCCTCGGGAGCCTCCACGCCATATCCCGCGAAGACCAGAGGGGCATCCTCGAGTTCGACCTGCTCCTTCTGGGCGGTGGACCAGTAGGTGAGCGTTTCGTCCGAGGTGTACTCGATCGGCTGCCCTTCTTTACCGGTGATCGTCAGCGAGGACTTCTCGGGGTCCTTCTTCATCCCCACGAGTTTCACGGCCTGAAAGTACGACCCCTCGACCGGGTCCAGGCCGATTTCGACGAAGCGCTCGCGGATGTACTCGGCCGCCTTCTGCTCGCCCTGGGTCCCCGCGCCGCGCCCTTCCATCTCGTCGGCCGACAGGGCCTGCACGTCCGCAAGGAGGCTCTCGCTGGTGATCAGCTCCGCGGCACGATCGGCCGAACCTGTCGAGTCTTCCACTGCACACCCGCTCCAGAGGGCCGCCCCCGCCGCCAACGCCGCTGCCATTCGTGTCCGCATAGCCGTACCTCGTCCTGTTCTGGTTTCGATTTCCCGAGTAGACATTATCACGAGGGCGGGCCCGCTCAGCGCCGGGCGCCGAAGGCTGGCGCGAAGACGACCAGGATCTTCAACTCCTCCTCGATTTCGTGGAATCGATGGGGTACTCCTGCCTTCACGTAGACGACGGAACCGGGCCGTACGTCGACATCCTCCTCGCCGACGCGGATCTTCGCTTTGCCGCCCACGATGTAGTAGACCTCGTCCTCGGTGTGGGGAGACTGGGGGTCGTCGGCGCCCGCCTCGAGCACGGACAGGCCGGTGCTGAGGTCCTCGGCCCGGAAGAACTCGAGGTAGGAGCGCTTCTGCTTCGTCCTCTCCCGGTCCACCTCGTCCAGTTCGAAGGCCGCCCAGCCGTCGCCCGACCGGGAGACGTACGCCATCGAAACCGCCACCCCGCCCGCCAGAGTCAGGGCCAACCCATACGACAACATCCATCGCAACATCCGTTCTCCTTTCAAGGCCGGATCAAGGCCTTGACGACTTCACCCTTCGCGACCGCGTCCAGAGCCGGCTGGGCCTGATCCAGCGGGTACTCGGCCAGCTCCCACCGAGCCCAGGGCCGGGAGGCGGTTTCGTCGCCGGCGATCCGGACCGCCCGGTGGAAGTGGGAAAAATCGGACCCCCAGCAGCCCCGGACCTCCAGGTGCTTGCGGTTGAGGTCCAGGTGGGGATTGAACTCCACCGTCCCCATGTCGGTGTACTGGCCGACGATCACCACCCGGCCGGCGTCACGCGTCCAGCGCATCGCCTGCACCACGGCGCGCGGCTGCCCGGTGGCCTCGATCGTCACGTCGGCGCCGCGGCCGGCAGTATGCTGGCGGACCCACTCCCACCGCTCCTCCTCCGACGCCTCCTGCCAGTTCAACGCCGCATCCGCTCCGCTCGATCGAGCCGCCTCGAGCCGTTCGGAGGGCGCACCGATGCAAAGGACCGTAGACGCCCCGGCCATCCGCGACAGTACGATCGACGACAACCCGACCGGTCCGCTGCCCAGCACCAGAACCGAATCGCCGATCCCGATCTCCGCCCGCTCCTGCGCGTGCAGCGCCGTGGGAAGCGAACATCCACCGGCCATGAAGCTGCGCTGACGTTCGGCTGCCAGCGAGAGGCAGCGGGTACCCGGCTTCAGGTACAGCTGCTCGGCCCAGCCGCCGCTGGGACCGTCCTGCAGGCCATAGGTGATGCCGTAGACCCTGCGCTCCGGACAGCGGGTCGAGGCCCTGGCCACCAGGCAGTACCAGCAGGCGTGGCAGGTGCGGTGGACGTCCAGGAAGGTGATTGCGTCTCCCTCGCGCAGCGGCCGCCCTTCCACGTCCCGCAGCCTGCCCCGAATCCCCGCCAGCCGACCCACCGCCACGTGGCCCGGGACGAGCGGATAGGGAACGCCTTCCAGCCTTCCCGCCTGCAGGTGGACATCGGTCCCGCAGACCTCGCTGTAGTCCACCCGCAACAATGCCCCGCCCCGCTCCACCTCGGGCTGGTCGAGTTCACGTACCTCCACCCGGGCAGACGGCTTCGGGATTACGGCAGCTGGTATTCCCATTCTTTCCCGCTCCGGGGCAGACCCGGAAAGTCAATTCTCGGCGGGGAAGACTTGGATTTTCAAGTGCGGAGCACAGGGAACCCTGGGGCCGGATCTGCGTTTAAATGAGTGTAACCCAGGAGAGCACCTGGGGTTTGCTGTTCCCAAACGGGTTTCGGACCAAGTCTTTTTTCGGGAGGTCAGAAGTGAAGAAACTGGGGATCCTAGCCGCATTCCTGATGCTGGCGGCCGCCGTCGTGGTGGCTCATCCGCACATCCAGAAGTCGGTGTCCGTCCAGCTGGACGGCGGGGCCGAGGTCAAACTGGCGTTCTACACGTCTCCGGCCAACATGGAGCACGTGGAAAAGGCCGCCGCGGGCGATTTCAAGGGCGGAGCGCGCCTGTCGGTGTCCGCGGACATCAAGTCCGGTGACACCATGATTCCGGCCGGCGAGTACACCGTCGGGGCCGTGAAGAAGGACGACGGCTACTGGAAGATGGCGCTCTATCCCGGCAAGCTCGGATACGGCGAGTCGCCTGACAAATCCAAGCTGATCGGGCTGAAGAGCGTCCTGGACAAGGACCACGGCACGGCCGATCACGTCTCCTTC
>JBFGHG010000410.1:0-4234 GCA_041578395.1 Acidobacteriota bacterium | reverse complement strand
GCCCCGGGGGGTCACCGTCGGATTCGGAGGAGGCGCGGAGGGCATCAACGCCACCATCGAGCTGGACACCGGCAGCAACACCCTGGTCGTGGTCGTCTCCAACTACGACCCGCCCACGGCGGGACGGGCGGCACGCCTCGCGTTCGGCCTGCTGGCCCGGCAGTGAGACGAAACCCGGACCTTCCCGGGCCGGTCCACGTTCACTCGACCCGCTGGTAGACGAACTTGAACTGGGGGGCGCCGGCGGGCGCGATCGTCAGGGTGCCGCCGTCCTGGTGGAAGACGAACTCGGAGGTGTTCCCCTCGTCGTTGGGGTCCAGTGTCACGCCCCAGTCGGCGATCACCTTGTCCCCCTCGATCCGGATCTTCCCGCAGGTCCCGTTGGAGCCGCGAAACGCTGCGGCGTACTTGCGGTCGCGCTCCTCGTCCGCCTCGTCCTGCACCGTCTTCTCGCGCTCCTTGCTGACGCGCAGGTGGCACATGTAGTCGCCCTTGACCACCATCATCCCCATCTGCGTGGTGCTGCTCCCCTGGGGAGACTCGCTGCGCACGAACTCGTAGGCTCCCTCGAGCACCGCTTCTCCGTGAAACGCCAGCGCCGGCAGGGCCGCCAGGGCCAGAACCGCAACTGCAATCAGAACCGCAAAACCGTCTCTCTTCTTCATTCTTCGCTCCTTACGAGGTTGACTCCAAAAGTGCTATAGTCCTCAGCCTACCCTCCCGCGAACCGGTGGGTCAACCAATGGTGGAACGGGTTGGGAACCGGCGCGGGACGGTCAGTGTCGGTGACGGTATGGCGAAGATTCCCGTAGGCATTCTGGGCGCGACTGGAGCGGTTGGGCAGAAGTTCATCCTGCTGCTGGCCGACCACCCGTGGTTCGAGATCCGCGAGCTGGCCGCCTCGGAGCGCTCGGCGGGGCAGGCGTACTTCGAGGCCGCCAACTGGAAGCAGGCGGCTCCGATCCCGGAAGCGGTCCGCGGCCTCGAGGTCAAGGAATGCACGCCGGGGCTGGACTGCCGGATCGTCTTTTCGGGGCTGGACAGCTCCGTGGCCGGGACCGTCGAAGAGGACTTCGCTCGGGCCGGCACCTGGGTCTTTTCCAATGCGAAGAACCACCGCATGGACCCGGACGTCCCGCTGGTGATCCCGGAGCTGAACGCCGATCACATGGAGATGATCCCCCACCAGCGGCGAAAGCGCGGCTGGGACGGAGCCATCGTCACCAACGGCAACTGCTCCGGCATCGTGCTCACCCTCTCGCTGGGTCCGCTGCACCAGGCGTTCGGGATCGAGCGGGTCCACGTGGTGACGTTCCAGGCCGTCTCCGGAGCGGGGTATCCTGGGGTGCCCTCGCTGGACATCCTGGGCAACGTAGTTCCGTTCATCGGGGGCGAAGAGGACAAGATCGAGACGGAGCCGCAGAAGATCCTGGGAAGCCTGGAGGGAGACCGGTTCGTGCCCGCCCCGTTCACGGTCAGCGCCCAGGCCAACCGGGTGCCGGTCGAAGAAGGCCACCTGGAGTGCGTCTCGATCGGCTTCCGGGAGCGGGTCAGCCCCGAGCAGGCTTCGGAGTGTCTGGCCGCCTACGAGAGCCCCCTTGCGGACCTGGAACTCCCCTCGGCGCCGCGCCGCCCGGTGGTGCTGATGTCCGAGCGGGACCGCCCGCAGCCGCGGCTGGACGTGGCCCGCTACGCGGGAATGTGTTCGCTGGTGGGCCGGATGCGGCGCTGTCCGCTGCTGGACGTCAAGTACGTGGTGCTGGGCCACAACACGGTGCGCGGCGCCGCCGGCGCCTCGATCCTCAACGCCGAACTGGCCGTCCGCCGGAAACTGCTGGAGGGATGAACGGGGGCGATTCAGGCGATTTCGATGAACATCACGCTGATCGGGTACGGGAAGATGGGGCGGGCCGTAGAGGGGGAGGCGACCGAACGCGGCCACCAGGTGGTGCATCGGGTGACCCGCGAGAACAACACGGGAAAGTTCTCCGGCGACTGGGTCGGCAAGACCGACGTGCTGGTCGACTTCTCGGTCGGATCGGCGGTCGCTTCCCACGTCGCCGAAGCCGTCGAAGCCGGACTGCCGATCGTGGTCGGCACCACCGGCTGGCGGGAGAATCTGGACGAAGTGAAACGCATCGTGGAAGACGGCAACGGCGCCTGCCTCTACTCCAGCAACTTCTCGCTGGGCGTGCAGGCCCTCTTCTACCTGAGCCGCGTGGCCGGGCAGTTGATGAGCCGGCTGAAGGGCTTCGCGCCCTACATCGTGGAAACCCACCACGACCAGAAGAGGGACGCCCCCTCCGGCACGGCCCTGACGATGAAGAACATCCTGCAGGAGTCCTTCGAATTCCAGATTCCGGTCTCCAGCGTGAGGGCCGGCTTCTTCCCCGGCACGCACGAGCTGGGCTTCGACTCGCCGGTGGACACGCTGCGCCTGGTGCACACGGCCCGCAACCGGCAGGGGTTCGCCCGGGGCGTGCTCTTCGCCTGCGAGTGGATTCAGGGAAAGACGGGCTTTCACGAACTGGAGGAGGTGCTGTTCAGTGAGTAACGTAGACGACCTTCGTGGCTGCGGCACGGCGCTGGTCACTCCCTTTCAGGCGGACGGTTCGCTGGACCTGGCCGCCTACCGCCGCCTGGTGAGCTGGCAGATCGAGGAGGGCATCGACTTCCTGGTGCCCTGCGGGACCACCGGGGAGAGCGTCACGCTGGACGACGAGGAATACTCGGCGGTGGTGGGCGCCTGCGTCGAGGCGGCCGCCGGCGCCGTGGCGGTCGTCGCCGGGGCCGGCAGCAACGATACCGCCAAGGCCGCCCGGCTGTCCCGCCTGGCCGAAGCCGCCGGCGCGGACGCGCTGCTCTCGGTGTCCCCCTACTACAACAGGCCCACACAGGAAGGGATGGTGCAGCACTTCCAGGAGATCGCCCGCCACACCTCCCTGCCGATGATCGTCTACAACGTCCCGGGCCGCACCGGGACCAACATCCTGCCCGATACCCAGCTACGCCTGGCCGAACTGCCCTCGGTGCTGGGAGTCAAGGAAGCCAGCGGCAGCCTGGCGCAGATCATGGAAGTGCTGGCCCGCCGGCCCGGGCGCTACCGGCTCTACTCGGGGGACGACAACCTGGCCTTCGCCTTCGCGGCCCTGGGCGGAGAAGGGCTGATCTCGGTGGCCAGCAACGTGATTCCCGGCCCCATGAGCCGGATGCTGCGCCGGCTGCGGGAAGGCCGCCTCGAGGAGGCGCGCGCGCTCCACTACCGCTACCTGGACCTGATGAACCTGAACTTCGTGGAGTCCAACCCCATCCCGGTCAAGTACGCCCTGCACCGCCTGGGACGCCTCGAGCACCGCTACCGCCTGCCGCTGTGTCCCATGAGCCCGGCCAACCAGAAGCGGATGGACGCCGAGCTGGACCGGCTCGAGCTGGTGACGGCGTGATGCGGGACGCCGTCGAGGCGCTGTTCGCCAAAGAAACCTTCACGCCGGACGACCGCCGGCTGCTCGAGTCCTTCCTGGACCTGCTGGAGCGGGGCGAGGCCCGCGCGGCGGAGCCCGCCGACGGCGGCTGGCGGGTGAACGCCTGGGTCAAGAAGGGGATCCTGGCCGGGTTTCGCATGGGCGTGCTGACCGACTGCTCGACGGGCGGCTTCCCCTTCTTCGACAAGGACACCTATCCGCTGAAGCGGCTGACGCTGGAGTCGCGGGTGCGCGTCGTGCCCGGTGGCTCGGCCATCCGGCGGGGCAGCTACGTGGCGGCAGGCGTCACCTGCATGCCGCCCATGTACGTCAACGTGGGGGCCTGGGTGGACGAAGGGACGATGATCGACTCGCACGCCCTGGTCGGCTCCTGCGCGCAGGTGGGCAAACGCGTCCACCTGAGCGCCGCCGCCCAGCTGGGAGGGGTGCTCGAGCCGGTGGGGGCCACGCCGGTGGTCGTCGAGGACGACGTCCTGGTGGGCGGCAACTGCGGAGTCTACGAGGGGACCCGAGTGGGCCGGCGGGCGGTGCTGGGGTCGGGGGTGATCCTGACCCGTTCCACGCCCATCTTCGATCTGGTCCGCGAGCGGGTCATCCGGGCCGCGGACGGCGAGAGCCTGACGGTGCCGGAAAACGCCGTCGTGGTGCCGGGGAGCCGGGCGGTCTCGAGCGAATACGGGCGATCCCAGGGGGTGCATTTGTACACGCCGGTGATCGTGAAGTATCGGGACGAGGGGACGGATCGGGGGGTG
>JBFGHG010000409.1:0-4240 GCA_041578395.1 Acidobacteriota bacterium | reverse complement strand
TGCCGGCCATCAGCGGGCCGTTGATGATCTCCAGCGGCGCGGCCTCCTGCATCTTCAGGTCCAGGTCGGGGATCAGACCGTCCCGGCTGCCCTCGATCACGTAGTTGGACAGCCGCTCGTCCAGGCTCAGCTGGGAGACGTCGTGCACGACGCGGCTGGAGGCGTCGCGGAAGTGGTTGGCGAAGGCCGCGATCGTCTCGTCGCTCGGCTCGAACAGCACCGCCTCGGCCAACCGCTTCTCCTGGTCCGGGATGGAGGCGAAGCGCTCCAGCTTCTCGGTGTTGACGATGGCCAGGTCCAGGCCCGCCTTGGTGCAGTGATAGAGGAACACCGAGTTGAGGACCTCCCGGCCGGCGGGCGGAAGGCCGAAGGAGACGTTGCTGATCCCGAGGATGGTGCGCGCCTGCGGCAGCTCCTGCTTGATCAGGCGCACGCCCTCGATGGTCTCACGGGCCGATCCCAGGTAGTTCTCGTCGCCGGTGGCGCAGGGGAAGACCAGGGGGTCGAAAATCAGGTCGGTGGGCGGAATCCCGTACTCTTCCACCAGCAGGCGGTGGGAGCGGCGGGCGATCTCGAGCTTGCGGCCGCGGGTGACGGCCATCCCGTGCTGCGGGTCCTCGTCGATGGTGCCCACCACCAGCGCGGCGCCGTAGCGCCGGGCCAGCGGGGCCACCTCCCGGAAGCGCTCCTCGCCGTCCTCGAGGTTCACCGAGTTGAGGATCGCCTTGCCCTGGCAGAAGGTGAGGGCCTCCTCCATGACGCTCGCGTCGGTGGTGTCGATCATCAGGGGGACCTTGACCTTCTGGATCAGCACCGAAAAGAACCTGCGGGCGTCCTCGATCTCGTCGCGGTCCGGGTCCTGCAGGCAGACGTCCAGGATGTGCGCCCCGCGCTTGACCTGACGCCGGGCGATGTCGGTGGCTTCATCCAGTTTCTCCTCCCGGATCAGGCGTTTGAAGCGTCGGCTGCCCAGCACGTTGGTTCGTTCGCCCACCAGCGCGGGCCGGATCGACTCTTCCAGCTCCAGGCTTTCGATGCCGGAGACGAAGCAGCGGTCGTGGCGGGGGACGGGGCGCGGCTCGTGCTCACGGGCGGCCTCGCGGATCGCCCGGATGTGCGCCGGCGTGGTGCCGCAGCAGCCTCCCGCCAGGTTCAACCAGCCCTCCTGCATGAACCTCGCCAGCACCGCCGTGATCATCCGCGGCGTCTCCAGGTAACGGCCGTCCTCGTCGGGCAGCCCGGCGTTGGGGACGCAGGCGGTGCGGGTGCGGGCCAGCTCGGAGAGGCTGCGCAGGTGGTCGGTCATGAAATCGGGGCCGGTGGCGCAGTTGAGGCCCAGGTAGAGCAGGTCGCGGTGGTCGAGGCTGGCCACCAGCGCCTCCACGTTCTGCCCGGCCAGCATGGTGCCCATCGGTTCGATGGTGATGGAGACGGCCACCGGGACGCTCACTCCGGCCTCCGCCAGGGCGTCGTCGATCCCCAGCAGCGCGGCCTTGACGTTGCGCGTGTCCTGGCAGGTCTCGAGCAGCAGGAAGTCCACTCCTCCCTCGGCCAGGGCCCGGGCCTGCCGTCCGAAGGTCTGTTGCAGCTCGGCGAAGGTGATGCCCCCCGTCACCGAGATGGCCTTGGTGGTGGGCCCCATCGAGCCAGCCACGAAGCGGGGATGCTCGCCGCCGAACTCGTCCGCCACCCGCCGGGCCAGCCGCGCCGCCTCGCGGTTGATCTCGTCTGCGCGGTCGGCCAGGCCGAACTCGGACAACACCAGCGGCGTCCCCCCGAAGGTGTTGGTTTCGATGATGTCGGCGCCCGCCTCCAGGTAGCTGCGGTGCACGGCCGCCACCATGTCGGGCCGCGTCAGCACCAGGTGTTCGATGCAGCCTTCGAACTCGGCGCCGCCGAAGTCGCTCTCGTCCGGGTCCAGTTCCTGCAAGGCGGTTCCCATGGCGCCGTCCAGAATGGCGATCCTGCGGTCCAGAAGCGCCTCCAGCCGGGCGCGCCGCTGCTTCCGTTCTCGATTCACTTCGACGTCTCCTTCACTGCGCTGGCGATGACGATGCGAAAAGGCTCCGGCGGCTGGCGGGTGCCGGTGTCCAGTTCGACGCACCCGAAGCCCGCCTCTTCCAGCCACCGTTCCAGGTCGTTCGGTTCGAACCCCATCCAGCGATGGTCCAGCTCTTCGACCACCCATTTCTGGTCGTGGGGCAGCAGGTCCAGCAGCAGCACCCGTCCGCCGTCCGTCAGGATGCGGTGGGCCTCGGAAAGGACTGCCGCCGGGGAGGGAACATAGTGCAGCGACTGGGAAATCACGACCAGGTCGACGCTCCCCTCCTCCAGCGAGACCTTTTCCATGTTTTCCTGCAGGAAGCGGATGTTGGAGGTGCCGTTGCAGCGGGCCCGTGCCAGCTCCAGAAACGCGCCGCTGGAATCGACGGCGTACACGTGCCGGGCCCAGCCGGCCATTTCCACCGTGAAGGCTCCGTCGCCGCACCCGAAGTCCGCCACCCGGAGGGGAGGGAGCAGGAAGCGGAGCGAACGGCTCCAGGCTACCCAGGAGCGCCCCGGGACCACGAACTTGTCGGCGCTCTCGGAGATCTCGCGCCGCTGCTCGAGCAGCACCGTCAGCCGCACCAGGTCGCCCGCTTCGTCGGGCCCTTCGGCCAGGCGGTCGAGGATGCCCTGGAGCCACTCCTGCCGGCAGGGGCGGAGGCGGTAGTAGCTGTACCCCGCCGTCTTGACGGCCTCCACCAGCCCGCTGCGGCGCAGGGCCGCCAGGTGCTTGGAGACGGTCGGCTGCGCCAGGCCCAGCACCTGCGTCAGCTCTCCCACGTTGAGGGACTCCTCCTGCAGCACCCGCACGATTCGCAGGCGGTTGCCGTCCCCCAGGGTGCGCAGGGTCGCTTCGAGCCTCACAGCATCGCTATATTAGGATATTGGAATCTCTGGAATCAAGTGAAGGAGTGGCCCGGGCATCCTGCCCGTGGATCCGGCGGATCGAAGGAGCAACGGGCGGACGGGGATTCTCCCCGCCCGCCCTGCCGTCGAGCACCGTACGGGGGCGGGGCCATGGTTGGGTGTTGGGTTGGGTTGGGTTGAGGAAAATGACCCCGCCCCCCCGGTTCGACCTCGATCTCCTGCAAAGCTCTCGTTCTGCCGGGCGGTGAGATACGAAGCAAACCATGTGCCAACCCGGCTCCCGCTCGTGAGGCCCCTGCGACGCTTCGGAAAAATCGTTCGAGGACGGGCAGTTGCGGTGCTCGGAGGTCCGGTTCCGGTGCATGCCGGCCCGGCCTGGCCCGAGGGAGGGAGGGAAGTTTTTCAGCAACGCTGTAAGTTCTCCCGGGTCTTGCCGTCGGGAATCACGTGCAGGGATGCCCGTGCCACTCATGAGATACCATCGGGACTCGCCGCTCGGGGCCGCCGGCGGCAGTCAGGGGGACGAACAGTGCCTGCCGAAAAACGGGGCTTCGCGCTGCTGCAGGCCGGGTTCCTCGTCTTCTTTGCGGTGCTGCTGCTGTGGCGGGGGGTGTTTCCGGCCGTGGTCCTGGCGGCCGTCACCGTTCTGAGCGTGCTGGCCGTTCGGCTGAAACCCCGCCTGCCCGCCGACCTGCTCCCCTTCGCGATTCTGCTGCTCTGCTACGAGGCGCAGCGCCCCTTCGTGCGCGCCCTGGAGCGAACGGAGATCAACGCCTCCAACCTGATCGCCTGGGAGCGCGCGCTGACGGGCGGCATGCCGGCGGCCTGGCTGCGCGAGTCGCTGCGCTCGAGCGGCCTGCTCCCGCTGCTGGACATGGGCGCCAACCTCGTCTACTTCTCCCACTTCATCGTGCCGGTGGGCCTGGCGATCTGGCTGCACGGCAGCCGCCGGCAGCGGTACTGGCCTCTGCTGACCCGCTTCTTCGTCCTCTGCTACGCCGGCTTTGCGACCTACCTGCTGTTTCCCGCGGCGCCTCCCTGGTGGGCCACCGAGCAAGGGCTCCTGACGGGTCCGGAAGCGGTGTCGCTGGACGGTTTCCTGCTGCCGGTCCAGGCCATGGCCAACACCCCCAACCCCCTGGCCGCCATGCCCTCCATGCACTGCGCCTTCCCGCTGTTCTGGGCGCTGGCGGTCCGCCGGCTGGCGCCGCGGCTCGCGCTGGGTCTGGGGGCTCTGGCGCTGGCGGTGGGGGTGTCGGTCGTCTACCTCGGGCATCACTACGTGGTCGACGTCGTGGCCGGCTACCTCTACGCCGTGGCCGCCGCC
>JBFGHG010000408.1:0-4249 GCA_041578395.1 Acidobacteriota bacterium | reverse complement strand
CGTCCAGCAGGTTGTAGTTGCCGGGCGACGGGGGCATGGCCGGGTAGGCATCCTGAAAATGGATCGAGCCGCCGCAGTGAGCCAGGTGCTGGTGGACGATCTTCTGCATCGCCGCCTTGGCGCGATCGAGCTGGTCGTTGGAGATGAAGCGCACGTCGCCGGTGGCCGCGGCCTGCGCCGGGATCACGTTGTGCTTGCCCGAGGCCAGGCCGGCCGCGTCCTGCCGCAATTCCACCTGCGTGCCTCCCAGCAGCAAGCCGGCGCTCAGCGTCAGGTATTGCTCCGACGCCAGCGTCTCCCGGAAGGCGTTCAGCACCCGCGCGATCTCGAAGATGGCGCCCGCCCCGAAGTCGGGGTGGAAGATGCGGGAAGCATGGCCCGCGCGGCCGGACGCCTTCAGCATCCAGGCCGAAGCGCCCCGGCGGCTCAGCGTGGCCGTTGAGGGCGTGGGGCCGGACATTTCGAAGCCCAGTGCGATGTCGGAGCGGTCCGCGGCCTCCCACATGTCGCGCCGTGAGATGCTCAGAGGGGCGCCCGTCTCCTCCTCGTCGCCCAGCAGCGCCGCGATCACGCGGCTGCCGTCCAGGACGCCGGCCTCGTGCAGGGCTCGCAGCGCGAAGAGCATCACCACGTCGCCCCCCTTCATGTCCACCGCTCCCGGGCCGATCCCCTTGTCGCCGCGCCGGCGAAAGACCTGAAACGGGCTCAGCGCCTCGTAGACAGTGTCCAGATGTCCGATGAGCAGTAGACGGCGGCCCCTGTTCCCGGGGCGTTCAGCGAACAGATGCCCGGCCCGGTCCACCTCCTTCATGGGGATCCAGCGGCACTGAAAGCCCAGACTCTCCAGCGCCTCCGAGAAGATCTGACCGACCCGCCGGACGCCGGCGTGGTTCATGGTGCCGCTGTTGACGTTGACGACCTCCTCGAGGAAGTCGACGGCCTCCTCGACGAGCCCCTCCGTGGCGGCGACGATCCGCTCCTGGAGACTGGCGCTTTCGACCGTACCGTCTTTGGATTTCATGGGTGGGGAAGGCTTCGGCTCAGACTTCTCCGCGACTGCTCGATTCAGGGATGCCCACGGAGCGCTACTCTATCGGAGCCCGCCGAGGCAGGTCAACTTGGCTGCGGTCTTCCATCCGCGGCACTACCCACGGATCAGCCGCGTTGACTCCCCGCGGGCCTCCTGGTATTCATGGCGCGGCATGCCGAAACGACTGGCGCTCTATCTGGGCGTGCTGCTCGCGCTGTATCTGGTCTTCCTCCTGCGGCTGCTCGAGAAACCGCTCTATTCCGACTTCGCCAAGTTCCACGCCTCCGCGAAGCTCCACCTGGAGGGCAAGAGCATCTACACGCCCCTCGAGGTGGACCGCTTCATGACCTGGACGCCGGAGCTGGGCCCCAAGCCGCTGTACGTCCACCCCAACCTCAATCCGCCCTTCCTGACGCTGCTGATGCTCCCGCTGGCGCCTCTGCGGTTCCCGGACGCCTGGTGGGTGTTCTCGATCCTGTCGCTGTTTTGCGGGATGGGGGCGATGGCGAGGCTGGAAGCGGCGACCCGCACGGGACCCGCCAGCGGCAGCCGCCAGCTCGGTTTCCAACTGGTCCTGCTGGCCTACTTCCCCACCATCGCCAACTTTCAGTACGGACAGCTGACCCTGTTCCTGTTCTGGCCCGTGGTGGAGAGCTGGATCGCCGCCCGCCGCCGGGCGGACTTCCGGGCCGGGGCCTGGCTCGGTCTGGTGCTGGCCGTCAAGCCGTTCTTCCTGCTGTTCGTACTGTTCTTCCTGATCCGGCGGCGTTGGCTGCTGATCGCCGCGATGGGCGTGTCGGGGGCTCTGTGCACGGCCTTGTCGCTGGCCGTGTTCGGTTGGGACACGCTGCTGCAGTACCGCAGCGTGGTGGGAGACATCACCTGGGCCGGGACCAACTGGAACGGGTCCTTTCTGGGCATCTTCACCCGCCTGCTGGGGGGTTCCGACAGCCAGCCCCTGGTCCACATGCCGCAGCTCGCGCGCGCGCTGGCATCGGCCTGCTCGGTGGCGGCCGCGGCCGTGCTGGCGATTCTCACTCAGCGGCACCAGTCCCGCGGGCGCGACTTCGACCTGGGCTTCGCCCTGACGCTGGCCCTGATGCTGCTGATCTCTCCGCTCGGATGGGTCTACTACTATCCGCTGCTGATCCTCAGCTACCTGATGGCCTGGCAGGTGCTCGAAGAGCTGCCGTCGGGCGCCGCCCGCCCCTGGCGCTGGATCCTCTTCGCATCCCTGGTGCTGAGCACCCTGCCCATTCCGCTGATGTCCGCCCTCGAGGAGATGCCCTCCTGGCACTGGTGGCTCTGGTCGGGGACGCACTCCTACGCATTGCTGCTGCTGGCCGCCGGGCTGGTGGGGCTGTGGAGCCGCGCCTCGTGCTTCGGGGGGAACCCACCGGCCGCCGCCGGCTCTCACTCGTAGCGCAGCGCCTCCACCGGCACCAGCCGGGCCGCCCGCAACGCCGGCAGCAGACCAGAGGCGAGACCCACCACCGCCAGCGCCAGAAAGGCCGTCAGGAAAGCTCGAGGCGACACGATCAGGTGGATGTCGGCCTGGCGGCTGGCGTCTTCCATGATGGAGCTCCAGAAGGGGATCGTTCCGATGGCCGAAGCCGTGGATTGGGCGAAGAAATAGCCCAGGACCCCTCCGAACAGGGCGATGGCCAGGGCCTCGAGCAGGAACTGCGTCAGGATGTGCCGCTTGCGGGCGCCCAGTGCCTTGCGGATGCCGATCTCGCGAGTCCGCTCCGTGACGGCGACCAGCATGACGTTCATCAGGCCCACGCCGCCGATGCTCAAAGTCAGCAGACCCATCAGCACCAGAAAGACCTTCATCCCCTGCGTCACGCCGCTCATGATGTCGGCCATGGCCCGCCAGTTGAAGACGATCAGGGCCTTGTCGTCCTCCGGCGAGAAGCGGTGGCGGCGGGCCATCACCTCGCGGAACTGCCGCAGCGCCTCCTCTTCGAGCATGGGGCTGACCGTCTGGACCACCATCACGCTCAGGTAGCGCGTCTGCTGCAGCCTTGTCATCGCCGTGTAGGGGATGACGGCGTGGTTGTCGTCCTGACCGAAGTAGTTGCTCATGGAGACTTTCTTCTTCAGTACGCCCACCACGGTGAAGGGAACCCCGCCGATGCGGATTTCCTCCCCCACCGCGGGCGCTCCCGAAAAGAGGCGTTCCTTCAATCCCAGGCCCAACACCACCACCCGCCGGCCCTCCCGGACGTCTTCCCGGGAGAGCAGACGCCCCCGGTCGATGAAGTGCCCCCGCATGGCGCCGTATTCGTGGTTGACTCCCCGCACCCCCTGGCTGGTGTTGCGCGTGCGGCTCTGGATGGGGTAGGTGCCGTAAAACTCGGGGCTCACCCGCCGGATCAGGTTGCAGCCGACCCGCACGGCCTCCACGTCGTCCAGTTCCATTCGGATCGCCCGTCCCGCGCGCTGGCCGCCCGCCTGCAGGCTGGTCTGCCCGTTCCAGACGATGGTCACGTTGTCGCCGAAGTAGGCCATGCCGAGATCCAGTGCCCGGGCAAAGCCGTCCCCCCAGGCGAAGAGAATCACGAAACAGGCGACCCCCCAGCCCATCCCCAGCAACGTCAGGGCCGAGCGCAGGCGATTCCGCCCCAGGCTGACCATGGCTTCGCGGAAGACTTCCAGCAGCATCGGCTCAGTTCGCCTCGAAACGCAGCGCCTCCACGGGGTCCATCCCCGCCGCCAGCCGGGCCGGATAGACGGCCGCCGCCACGCCCAGCGTGACGAGCGTGGCGAAGGCGCCCAGCGTCACCCGGGGGGTGATGATCATGCCGGCGAAAATCATCGTGGGCAACGGCAGCAGGTTGACCAGTCCCGCGATGCCCCAGCCGAGCGCCAGTCCCGCGGCGCCGGAGATCAGCGTAAGCGTCAGCGACTCGGCCCCGAACTGCAGCAGGATGTCCCGCCGGCGCGCCCCCAACGACTTCCGCAACCCGATCTCGACCGTCCGTTCCCGCACCGAGATCAGCATGATGTTGACCACTCCGATGGCCCCCAGCACCAGCGTGATCACCGCCACGGCGCCCAGGAACTGCTGCATGCGCACGAAGAGGGTGTCCAGCATCTCCGTCTGGCGGGCGGTGTTCCAAATGGGCAGGGCGTCCGCGTCCTCCGGGTGGAAATGGTGCTCCCGCCCCAGCACCTCCCGGACCTGCCGCTCGGCGATGTCGTGGGTCTCCAGCG
>JBFGHG010000407.1:0-4253 GCA_041578395.1 Acidobacteriota bacterium | reverse complement strand
GGCTCGTGAATAATCCGTGCTAGGAGTCCACCTCTGATGCGAAGTGCCGTGATCGTCTGCCTGCTACTGACCGCAGCCAGCGGCTGGCTCTTCCTTGCGGCGGACAGCCCAGCCGAGGGCCCGCTCGAGATTCCCCCCCTGCCCGCCAACCTGCTCGGCTACGTCGTGGTGAACGAGCCCCGGGTCAACCTGGCCCTGCTGCGGGAGATCCGGCTGGAAGCGCTCGAACTGGACGCCCGCGACCTGGAGGCGGGCGTCTCGCCGGTGCTGGACGGCCTCGAGCAGCTGGCCGCCACCGGAGCCCCGCACTTGTGGATCCTGATCCACGGCCTGGAGCGGCGGCCGGACGCCCCCGGCAAGATCCACTTCAGCCTGCTCGTCCGGCGGAGTCCCGAGCGGGAGGCGCAGCTCGAGGAGGCCGTGCGGGGGCTGGCCGAGTCGCTGTTTCAGGCCCCGGCCCGGCTGCTCGAGGACGGCCGCGTGCGCCTGCTGCTGGGCCCCTCCCCCCGGCAGACCCTTTACCAGGTCCGCCTCCCCCGCTGGCTGGTAATCTCCAACAGCGAGCAGGGCTGGAAGCAGACGCTGGACGTCTGGGCGGGCCGCGCGCCCTCCCAGGCCTCCCGGGCCGCCTACCGGAATCTGCGGCGGCGGTTCGACTTCGGCGAGGGCATTTTCGTCTATGGTGACGGGCGTCAGGTGCTGCCCCTGCTGCCCGAGTTCGGCTACCAGCTGCGGCGGCGGCCCTGGGGGCTCGAGGACGAGTTCTTCCCGCTGCCTTCGGAAGAGAGCGCACCATGAGCGGACGGGAATCGAGAACGGGCTCGCGCATTCTCACCCGGCGGCGTTTTCTGTGGGGCGCGGGCGCGAGCGCCATGGTGGTGGGGGCTACCGCCTACGTCGCCCGCAACGAGATGCAGTGGCTGGAAACGCGCCGCGTGGACATCCCCCTGGGCGAACGGGCGGCGGGACTGGCGGGGATGAAGATCGCGCTGCTCACCGATTTTCACCTCTACCCGCACACCCAGCCCGAGCTGGTGGCCGAGGCGGTTCGGGCCGCCAACGAGTTCCAGCCCGATCTGGCCATCCTGGGCGGCGACTACATCCTGCGCCCGGTCGAGGCCGTCTTCGAGCTGGCCCCGCTGCTCGAGCGTCTCGAAGCGCGGCTGGGAGTCTTCGCGATCCTGGGCAACCACGACCACTGGAAGGGCCTCGAGGTGGTCCTCGAGGGGCTGGGCCGCAGCGGGGCCGAACTGCTGCGCAACCGCACGGTGTCCCTGGAGTGGGAGGGCCAGCCGTTCGACCTGGCCGGATTGGACGACGGATGGGTGGGCAAACAGGACCTGGCGGGGGCGCTGGGAGACCGTTCTGGAGAGCGGCCCACCATTCTGCTGATGCACGAGCCGGACTTCGCCGACGAGTTCGCGCGAGACGGGCGGATCGACCTGCAGCTGTCGGGCCACAGCCACGGCGGACAGGTGCGATTTCCCTTCATCGGCTCGCCGTTTCTGCCTCCCTACGGCCGCCGCTACGACCAGGGGCTCTATCGGGTGGGGGAGATGGCGCTGTACACCAGCGTGGGCATCGGCGTCACCGTGCCCATTCGCTTCAACTGCCCCCCCGAGGTCAGCCTGCTCACGCTGGCCCGAGCCTGAGCATGTGACGATGGAGTATGGACATGCGAAACCTCCTCTTCTTTCTGCCGTTACTCACGTTGGCAACCACCGCCCTGGCAAACGATCCGCCTCCGCTCTACTCCACGCTGGGAGAGCACGGGCGCACCATCACCACCTCATCGGAAACGGCCCAGCGCTACTTCGACCAGGGACTGCGGCTGGCCTACGCCTTCGGACGCCCGCCGGCGGCAGAGTCCTTCCGCGAGGCGCAGCGGCACGATCCCGGCTGCGCCATGTGCTACTGGGGCGAGGCCTGGGTGCTGGGTCCCTACATCAACGAAGGCATGCGCGAAGAGAACGCGCCCAAGGCCTACCAGGCGGCCCGTAAAGCGCTTGAGCTGGCCGCCACGGCGTCCCCGGTCGAGCAGGCGCTGATCGAAGCCCTGGCCGTTCGCTACCGGGCCGAGCCGGACGTGGAGGACCGGGAGGAGCTGGACCGCGCTTACGCCGCCGCCATGGAGGACGTCGTGCGGCGCTTCCCGTCCGACCTGGACGCCGGGGCGCTCTACGGCGAGGCGCTGCTCATCCCGCGCGCCTGGAACCCCTACAACGAGGAGGGCGAGCCCTACCCGGAGACCTCGGCGGCGGTCAAGGTCCTGGAAAGCGTGCTGGGCCGCGACCTCCGGCATCCCGGCGCCTGCCACCTGTACATTCACGCCGTGGAAGCTTCCTCGGACCCCGGCCGCTCCGAGGCCTGCGCCGACCTGCTGGCGGACGCCATCCCCGGAGCCAGCCACGTCCAGCACATGCCCTCGCACACCTACATGCGCATCGGACGCTACGGGGACGCCGTGCGGGCCAACCAGCGGGCGGTGATCGCCGACCAGATGGCGCGGGCCAACCAGGCGGTGGCCATCTACCCGGTCCACAACCAGCAGATGCTGGTGTACGCCGGGGCCATGGACGGGCAGAGCGCGGTGGCGATCGGAGCCGCTCGTGATCTGGCCGCCTCCCGCCCCTCCGGCAGCTTCCAGCTGGTTCAGATCCTGGTGCGCTTCGGACGCTGGGACGAGCTGCTCGAGCTGGCGGAGCCGTCCGACGCCTTCTTCCGGGGCAACTGGCGCTTCGCCCGGGGAATGGCGCACCTGAGGAAGGGCGACCGGGAAGCCGCCGCGGAGGAACTGGAGGCGGCCCGGACGATCCTCGAGTCGACCGACCCTGAGAAGGGATACGGATTCTTCAACCACCCCCAGGTCCACCTGCTGGGAATCGCGGCCGGCATCCTGGAAGGAGAGCTGGCCGCGGCCGACGAGCGTTGGGACGATGCCCGGGCGGCGTTCGAGCGGGCCGTCGAACTCGAGGACGGGTTGCACTACGACGAGCCCGAGCCCTGGATCCTGCCGGTCCGCCACTACCTGGGCGCCATGCTGCTGGACGCCGGCCGGGCGGTGGAGGCCGAACGCGTCTACCGCGCGGAACTGGAGCGCCACCCGGCCAATGGCTGGTCGCTGCGCGGGCTCGAGCTGAGTCTCGCGGCGCAGGGGCGAGGCGAGGAGGCTGCGGAAGCCGCCGCCCGCGCGGGGCAGGCCTGGCAGCGCGCCGACGTCTGGCTTTCGTCGTCTCGATATTGAAAGGGAAGAGCATGACGGCCCTGCTGCTCGCCCTGTGGACCCTCCTGCCGTCCGCCCCGGCCCAGCACCCCATCCTGGTGGGCGCGGGAGACATCGCCAAGTGCGGTTCCCCGCTGGCGCGCGCCGAACAGACCGCGCGGCTGCTGGACCAGGTGGTGGCCGAGGCGCAAGCCGAGCCTTCTCCTACACCCGTAGTAGTGTTCACCCTGGGAGACGCGGCCTACAACCGGGGCCGCCCGGCGGAGTTCCAGCGGTGTTTCGATCCGACCTGGGGACGCCACCGCGAACGCATCCGTCCGGCCCCGGGAAATCACGAGTACGGCACGGTGGGTGCCGCCGGCTACTTCGAATACTTCGGCACGGCGGCGGGGGAGCCGGGCCGCGGCTACTACGCTTACGATCTGGGGGAGTGGAAGGTGCTGGTCCTCAACTCCGTCTGCCGGCGGGTGGGCGGCTGCCTGCCCGGCTCCCCGCAACACGACTGGCTGGCCGCCGAGTTGCGGGACGATCCCCGCCGCTGCACCCTGGCCTACTTCCACCATCCCCTCTGGAGCTCGGGAGGGCACGGGCAGGAGAAGAAGATGCTGCCGCTCTACCGGCTGTTGTACGAGGGAGGAGTGGAGCTGGTCCTATCCGGCCACGACCACCACTACGAGCGTTTCGCCCCCCAGACGCCGGACGGCGCGCTCGACCTGGAGCGGGGCATCCGGCAGTTCGTGGTGGGCACGGGCGGGCGCGGCGGACGCTGGTATCTGCGCGAGCGTCCGCGACCGGGACCCAACAGCGAGGTGGCCTCAGGCGGGGTGTTCGGGGTGCTGAAGCTGGAGCTGTTGCCGGAGGGGTATCGATGGGAGTTTCTGTCGACGGACGGGGGGTTCACCGATTCGGGAGAGAGGGTCTGTCACTGAACGGAGCAGACCTCACCACCCCCGGGTCCCCGGGCCGCCCTTGAACGGTCCCACCACGTCGGAGGTGATCCACCCCCCGTAGAACCCGCCGGGCTGCGGTT
>JBFGHG010000406.1:0-4253 GCA_041578395.1 Acidobacteriota bacterium | reverse complement strand
CCCCGCTTCGTGAGCGGCATCGCGGTGGATCACGAAAACCCGAACCGGGCCTTCGTCTCCTATTCGGGGTTCAGCGCCCTGACACCGGCCACTCCCGGCCACTTGTTCGAAGTCGTCTTCGACCCCGGCGCGGGCACGGCGACGTTCACTTCGCTGGAGTTCAACCTGGGAGACATGCCGATCAACCACCTGGTGCGCGACGACCTGACCGGCGATCTGTACGCCGCCACCGACTTCGGCGTCCTGGTCCTGCCGTCGGGCACCCAGGCGTGGGAGCTGGCGGGGGCCGGGCTGCCGGAGGTGCTGACGCCGCACCTGGAGATCCACCCCGAGCACCGGCTGCTGTTCGCGGCCACCCACGGGCTGGGGGCCTGGTACATGAACCTGTCGAGGCTGAACGGGAATTAGAAGGCCGAGGGGACTGGCCCGCCGGGCCGGTCCCCTCATTGCCGGGCCTCACTCGTAGCGCAGAGCCCGCATCGGGTCGACGCGCACCGCCCGCCAGGCTGGCAGCAGACAGGCCGCCAGCGCCGCCAGGGCCAGCACCACCGGCACCGCCAGGTAGGTCAGCGGGTCGGTGGCGCTCACCTCGTAGAGCAGCCCGCTGATCAGCCGGCTCAACCCGAACGCCCCCGCCAGACCCAGCGCGATTCCCACCACGGTCAGCAGCAGACCGTGGCGCAGCACCAGCTTCAGAACCTGTTCGCGGCGGGCGCCCAGGGCCATGCGGACGCCGATTTCGTGGGTGGATTGGGCCACCGTGTAGGAGAGGATTCCGTAGATCCCAAGCGCCGCCAGCAGCAGTCCCAGGGCCGCGAACAGCGTCACCAGAAGGGCGCCCATGCGCCGGCCGGCCAGCGAGCGGTCGAGCTGGTCTTCCAGGCCCCGGACCTCGCCGATGGGCTGGTTGGGGTCGATCTCGGCGACGGCGGCCCGGATCGCCTCGGGGTGGCCCCCGGAGCCGGGCGCCGCCCGCACCACCAGCGTCGCCTCGCGCACCGGCTTCTGCCAGAAGGGGAGGTAGGTCTCGATGCGCGACTCCTGGTCGGCCCCGTAGTTCTTCACGTGCCGCACCACGCCCACCACCTGGCGCCAGTCGAACTCTCCCGCGCGGTGGTCGGTTTCGACGCTCAGCCGTTTCCCCAGGGGGTTCTCCCCCGGCCAGTACCTCTCGGCCAGCGTCTCGTCGACGATGGCGACCGGGAGAGAGCCATCGCGGTCGGCCTCGGTGAAGTGCCGGCCGCGCAGCAGCGGAATGCCCATCGCCCGGAAATGGTCCGGCGTGACGCGGGCGATGTCGGTCAAATCGGACTCCCCTTGCGCCGGCTCGGGAGTGCCTTCGATCCGGATCGAGGTCTGCCAGCCGCCCAGCAGCGGCGCCGACACGCTGGCCCGCTCGATGCCGCCGGCACCCTCGAGCCGTTGCAGCAGTTCCCGGTAGAACGCCGCCACTTCCCGGGCGTCGTCGTATTCGGAGCTCTCGGGCAACCCGATGTCGCTCGAGATCACGTCCAGCGGCTCGTAGCCCAGGTCCGCCTCGGTCAGCCGCACGAGCGTCTGAATCATCAGCCCGGCGCCCACCAACAGCACCAGGGCGCAGGCCACCTGCGCCACCACCAGCCCCTTGAGCAGCCGGTGGCGCCGGAACCCGCCCGCCACCGTGCGCGCCGCGTCCTGCAGGCACTCGGAGAGGTGGGAGCGGGAAACTTGAAAGGCGGGGACGCAACCAAAGATCAGCCCGGTCAGCACCGCCAGCGCCAGCGTGAACAGCAGCACTCCGCCGTCGATCCCGATCTCTCCGATCCGCGGCGTGTTGGCCGGCAGCAACGCCGTCAGCAACCGCACTCCGCCCACGGCCACCGCCAACCCGAGGGCGCCTCCCAGCAGCGTCAGCACCAGGCTTTCGGCCAGCAGCTGCCGCAGCAGCCTCCACCAGCCGGCCCCGATCGCCCGCCGCAGGGCCATCTCCTGGCTTCGGCCGGAGGCGCGGGCCAGGAAGAGGTTGGCCAGGTTGGCGCACACGATCAGCAGCACGAAGGCCACCACGCCGGACAGCAGCAGCAGGGCCGGCCGCAGCGAACGGACCACGCGGGCGTGCAGCCAGTCCATCCCCACCCGGCTCAGGCGGTTGCTCTCCGGGTACTGCTTCCCGAGCCCCTCGGCCACCAGGTCCATGTCCTGGCGCGCCTGCTCCAGGGTAACGTCCGGCCGCAACCGGCCCACCACGTAGATCCCCGGGTGGTTGCCCCGCTCGTGCATCTCCTCCGCGCCCAGCCCGATCGGCACCCACATCTGGACCTGGGTCTGAAAGGGAGGGAAGCGGAAATCGGGCGGCATCACGCCGGTGACGGTGAAGGCCTGGCCGTTGAGCGTGAGCGTCGAATCGAGGATTTCGGGATCGCCGCCAAGGTCGCGTTCCCAGAGCCCGTGGGAGAGCACCACAGCCGGCGCGGCCCCGGGCCGGTCTTCCGCTTCACCGAAGACCCGGCCTCGATGCGGTTGGATCCCCAGCGCGGGGAACAGCGAGGCGGAGACCTGCGCCGCCTGAATCACTTCCGGCTGCTCGCGGCCCGTCAGGTTGTACTCCTGATAGCGGTAGGCGGCGAGGTGTTCGAAGACCCCGTTCTGCTGCTGCCAGTCGCGGAAGTTGAGGTAGGCGACCGACATGCCGTCCAGGCTGGGGTGAGTCTCCCACAGCAGCAGCAGCCGGTCCGAATCGGCGTAACGCAGGGGTCTGAGCAGCACCGAGTCGACCAGCGTGAAGATGGCGCTGTTGGCCCCGATTCCCAGCGCCAGGATCAGCACCACCACCAGCGAGAAGCCGGGGTTCTTTCCCAGGCTGCGGACGGCGAAACGAAGGTCTTTGAAGATCGAGTCCATTTGGGGTTGGACCGGCGGAGCCGGGAAAGAGTTGATCTCAGATTTCAGATTTCAGATTTCAGATTTCCGCCCAGGATTCGATCCGCTGCCTCCGCCAGCTCGCGAACGATCTCGCCGGCTGGCTTCTGCTCGCGCACCAGCCCCACCCCCTGGCCGGCCAGCAGGTTCATGGAGTCCAGGTCGCCCTCGGCGCTGGGGTTGGGGGGAAGGCCGAAAAAGCGCACCAGCGGGATCTCCATGCCGGCGACGGTGGTCTTGCCGATGACCGGCTCGTCCGGGTTCTGCTGATTGCCCACCTCCTCGCGGCCTTCCCACTGGCGGACGAAGTCGGTTCTCAGCGTGCGGTGCGGAGCGTCCGGCCAGCCGTGGCCGAACAGAGTCGTCAGGACGGTGTCGGAACCGGAGGCCTCCAGCAGCCGCTGCTTGTAATGAGCGTGCGCGTTGGCCTCGGGGGTGGCCAGAAAACGCGTCCCCAGGACGGCGGCCTGCGCCCCCAGGGCCAGCACCGCGGGCACCAGGCAGAAGGTCGAAGTTCGCCCGGCCACGTGCCCCCCTGCCTCCCTGCCCTGGGCGATCACCACGTCGACGCCCGCTTCGGCGGCGGCCCGGGCGTCCTGGACCGAACCCACCTGGTGGAAGACCAGCGCGCCGGCCTCGTGCACGCGCTGGACGTAGGGAGCGGGATCGCCCCAGAAGAAGGAGACGACCGGGACCCTCTCCTGGAGGCACACCTCGAGGCCCGGCTCGCTCGGAAAGTAGAGGAGGAAGTTGACGCCGAAGGGCTTGCCGGTCTTTTCCCGGATGGCCCGGATCTCGGCGCGCAGCAGCTCGGGCGGATGCAGCTGGGCCTGCAGGATTCCCAGCCCCCCCGCCTCGCTGACGGCCGCCACGAGGTCGGGCCCGGACAGGTCCGGCCCCATCGGTGCCGAGACAATGGGATGTTCGATGCCCAGCCGTTCACAAAGCGGCGTTCGCATCTCGCCGAGTCCTCCCCGCGCTGTCATTGGATTGAAATTCTACTACGGGGTCAACGCTATCGAATTTCGTTTTTGCCGTTTTTCGATATTCGACAGCTGTGACCCTGATACCCTCACCGGCATGCCGATCAGTGCGGAACTGGAACGATGGCGGGAGTCGGGAGACTTCTTTCCCACCGGGGACGGCCGTCTGTTCTACCGCCTCGACGGCGCCGGCGAGCCGCTGTTGCTGCTGCACGGCTTTCCGACGTCCTCCTTCGACTGGCACCGGATCTGGGAGGATCTGAGCGGCCGGTTCCGGGTGCTGGCGCCCGACTTCCTGGGCTACGGATTCTCGGACAAACCGGCCGACCATCCCTACCGGGTGGCCGATCACACCGACCAGGTCGAGGCGTT
>JBFGHG010000405.1:0-4256 GCA_041578395.1 Acidobacteriota bacterium | reverse complement strand
GGGCAAGGGCACAGAGCAGGGAGCCCCACAAAGGGAGGAGAACAAGCATCGAACGTATCGAATTCATGGGAAAACCTCTGCCCTCAATGGTACTCGAGCGCCTTCCATTTGGAAAGCGGACCACGGTTTCCCGTCGGGTTGGACGTCCGGAAATCGCTCCTGGCGGCACCGAAAGGCGGCGCTATTGCGGGAGGTCGGGGGTCTCCCGCAGGCCGTGGCCGGTGCGGGCCACGAAGACGTCCTCGAGGGTGGGTTTTCCGATCTTGACCGACTGGATCTCTCCCGGAAAACTCTCCAGGAGCCGGGTGACCAGGCGGTGGCCCTCCCCGTGTTCCAGGCGCAGGTGGCCGTTGGCAATCACCGGCTCGACGTGCAGCCGCTCGAAGATGCGCTCCCCCAGGCCGGCCGGGTCGGCCGCTTCCACGATCAGCACGTCGCCGCCGATCTCGGCCTTCAGCGCATCAGGGGTCCCTTCCGCGACCAGGCGGCCGCCGTCCAGGATGCCCAGAAGGTCGCAGCGCTCGGCCTCTTCCAGCAGGTGGGTGGTGAACAGGACCGTCATCGACAGGGCTTGCTGCAGGCGCCGCAGGTGCGTCCAGAACTCGTGGCGGACGCCCGGGTCCAGCCCCGTGGTGGGTTCGTCCAGCAGCAGCACCCGCGGCTCGTGCAGCAACCCGCGGGCCAGCTCCAGCCTGCGCCGCAACCCGCCGGACAGGGTGCTCAGACGGTCGCCGGCACGCTCCTCGAGATCGAACAGGCGCAGGCACTCCCCGATTCTTTCGGCCAGGCGGGAGCCGGTGATCCCGTAGAGCCGGCCCTGATGGACCAGGTTCTCGCGCACGCTCAGCTGCGGGTCGAGGCAGTTGCTCTGGAAGACCACGCCGATCTCACGCCGCACGCGGCGCGACTCGGACGCCACGTCGTGGCCCGCCACCCGGGCCGTTCCGCGCTGCGGAGGCAGCAGAGTCGCCAGGATCCGAAACAGCGTCGTCTTTCCGCCTCCGTTGGGACCGAGCAGGCCGAACATCCGCCGTTCGGCAACCGCGAAGGAGACGCCGTCCAAAGCCTTGCGCCGGCCGTAGGAGAATCCGAGTTGGGAGACTTCGATGGCATTCATGATTCGAGGCGGGGCGGGTCAGGCCTTGTCCACGACCAGCAGCAGCAGCAGCAGCGGCAGGTAGAGGACCGAGGTCCGCAAGACCACCCGCGCGTCCTCGCGCCCCCGCCCGCGGGCCAGGTGAAGGCAGGTCCACAGGAAGCCGGCCCCCAGCAACGCCGCCCCCGCCAGGTACCACCCGCCGGCCAGCCCCGCCGGGTACGCCGTCAGCGTGATCACCCACAGCAGCAGCCCGAAGACCAGCACCTGGGCGGCAGTACGGCGGCCCTCCGGATCGGCCAGAGGCAGCATCTTGAAACCTCCCAGGCGGTAGTCCTCACGGTACACCCAGGCGATGGCGAGGAAGTGCGGGTACTGCCACAGGAAGAGGATCGCGAACAGCACCCAGGCGCCGGCGTCCAGCGAGCCTCGCGCGGCCGCCCAGCCGATCAGAGGGGGTGCCGCTCCCGGCAGGGCGCCCACGGTGGTGCACCAGACGGTGCGGGTCTTGAGCGGGGTATAGACCGCCAGGTAGACCAGCGCCGTGGCGCCGGCCAGCAGGGAGGTGAGCAGGTTGGTGGACAGCGCCAGGTAAAGGACGCCTCCCGCGCAGCAGGCTGATCCGAAGGCCAGCGCCGCCGGTGCGCCCAGCCGGCCCGAGGGGAGCGGCCTCTGCGCCGTCCGCCTCATCCGGCCGTCGTTGTCCCGCTCCAGATACTGATTGAGGACGGCGGTGCCGGCCGCCACCAGCATCGTTCCCAGGATCGCCGCCAGCAGCAGCCCCCAGCGTACCGACCCCACCGAGCCCAGATAGAAGCCGGCCGCCGTCGTCAGCAGCACCATGCTGGTGATGCGGGGCTTGGTCAGCTCCCAGTAGGGGAGGAAGCGGTGCTCGAGGGGCAAGGCGGACGCCGCGGCCTGGCTCTTCACGAAGGCTCCTCCGCCAGTTCCCGGGACGGGACGGTCTCGGCCCACTCCGGCTGACGCCCCATCCGCAGCACCAGCAGCAGACTCGCTGCCAGCAGGGCCGCTCCCACCGCGACGTGCGACGTGGCTGCCCACACGCGCAGGGGAGCGCCGGCCGCACCCAGGGCGCCCACGCGCGCCATGTACGCACCCACGCCCAGCAGCAGCTGCGAAAAGAGCAGCCCCAGCAGCAGGATTCCCTGCCGCTGCGGTGCGCCCGACTCCGACCAGAGCAGGCGGATGGCCAGCGCCACCACCAGGACCGTGACCAGCAGCGCCCCCAGCAGGTGGGCCGCCAGTGCCGGCATCACGATCTGCTCGGCCTTGGAGCCGGCTTCGGTCCCCGCGTGACGCAGGATCGCCCCCAGCAGCAGCTGCAGATAGACCGCCGCGGTGACGGCGGACGCCAGACGAGGCCAGCGAAAAGGCCGGGACGAGGCGGCGGAGAGCCAGCTGCGCGAGGTGACGAAGGCGATGGCCACGGTCAGGCAGAAGAAGGCCTGGGCCAGGCAGGCGTGCAGCACCGATACGGCGACCGGCAGCTGGAGCAGCACCGTCAGCCCGCCCAGCAGTCCCTGCACGATCACGGCGGCCAGGGCCGCCGCGCCCAGTTTGCGGACCCAGCCCCGGGGCTCGGACCGCCACAACCAGACGGCCAGCACGATCGTGAGCAGCCCCACGCCGCTGGCGATCATGCGGTGGCCGTGCTCGTACAGCACGCCGCCCACCATCTCCGGCATCAGGCGCCCGAAGGAGAGCGGCCAGTCCGGCACGGCCAGACCCGCGTCGTTGCTGGTGACCAGCCCCCCGGCGATGATGAGGACCAGAGTGGACGCAGCCGTCAGCACGCTGAACCGGTGCATGCCCGGCCTGTACTCAGCCAACACTCCGTTCCTCATTCATCGTTCACCATTCGGCATCGCGATCTATCCGCCGTAGTTGAAATCCGCCGTCGCGCTGCCGCTGGCGGCCACCGTGACCTGCTGCTCCTGAGGCCCCAGCTTCTCGTGCCACACCTCGACGGTGTACTGGCCGGGCGGCAGCCCCTTCAGTTCGTAGGCCCCGTCCGAGCCGGTGACCGCGAAGTAGGGATGCTCGACCACGCCGATGTAGGACTTCATCCAGGGGTGCACGTTGCACTTGACCGGAATCATCACCTCCTGGCGCGCAAAGGTCTTGACCTTGGGGGGGGCGTTGGGCCCCTGCGACTCGTTCCAGTCCCGGTTGTTCTGCGGCGTGGGATTGATGTTGTGGGTGGTGGGATCGCTGTTGAGGATCTGCAACTCCTGTCCCGTGCGGACGCCCAGCACGTGGGGCACGTAGACGCAGCCTTGCTGGTCCAGCTGGACCTGTCCGGAGGGCGGATCGAAGGTGTAGCCGTCCAAGCCGGCTTTCACCCAGACGAAGGCGTTTTCCACGCCGCCGCCGTCTCCGACGATCAGGTCCTGAGAGTAGACCGGCTCGCTGTGAGCCTTGTCGCAGACGGGATCGGCGCCCATGCGCAGCCGCGCCCCCGCGGGCGCCTCGCCGGCGTAGGCGACCTTGCCCGAGACGGATCCGGCCGTCGCGGGGTCGACCTTCTTGCCGGCCGCCGACTCCACCGGGGCATCCGTCTGGCCGGCCGCTTCTTCCGTCTGCGCCCCGCCGCCGCACGCGCTCCACAGGCCGACGCTCACGACGGCCAACAAAAAGACTCCGAATTTTCGCATCTGAGCTCCTCCAGGGAAAACGTGTCGAATCCACACGTGGAGCAGTGTTTCGTCGTGTCGGACTGCCGTTGCGCGCGGCCCGTCACCTCCCCGTCAGCTGACGCTGCTCCTGGGGTGTGAATTGAAACATATATCGTACCACAAGGTCTGCGTGGTCTCCGGTGTACGATTCCAGTCCCGGAATCCGGCCCAACGCGAACACCCAGCGGCCTCCTTCCTCGCGGAAGAGGCCCGAGGGCATGGCGGTTCCGGGGCGGATGATCTCGGGGTGGACGATCCAGCGGCGCGTCCAGTCGGGCTTGAGCCGCTCCGGCACCAGGGCGAAGTTGGGCGCCGTCTTGGTCGGGTCGGTGGCCGGATCGCCGGTGGCGTGGCAGCGCAGGCAGGGGGCCGCCTGCGAGGTGAAGAGTCGCCTGGCCAGCACCAGCTCCTGCGCGTCCAGCGGCTGCTGCGGCGCGGGCAGGTAGGGGAGCGGCTGGCGCGAT
>JBFGHG010000404.1:0-4270 GCA_041578395.1 Acidobacteriota bacterium | reverse complement strand
CTGGGAGTCCGGCGTTCCGAACGGGGCCCTGCCTCTCGATTGCGGTTGCTTCATGCAGCCGTCCGGCCCTGGATCGCGGCCTCCACGAACATCCCGACCGACAGCGGCGGACGGCCCGGATCCGAGCCGCGCCCATAGGGATCGGCCACGCGGGCGATGGCGTGCACCATGCGCGTCTGCGGGTCGATCTCGCCTTCGGTCCGCACGATCCGACCCCACCAGCTGTGCCGCCGTCCGGCGAAATCGGCGGTCAGCTCGACGCGGGGGCCCGACTCGGCGCGCTCCTCCCCGCGGTAGTCCAGGGGGAGGTTCAGGTAGGCCAGTTCGCTGTCGGGCAGGGGAAGGCGGACCTCGGCGTAGTCGACCGCGTAGAGGGTCGCCAGGGGCGTACCCACGGTCACGAACTGGCCGATGTCGACGTTCTTGCGGCGGGTTCGGCCCGCGTACGGGGCTCGGATCTCGGTGCGCTGCAGGTTTCGTTCCGCCTGCGCCAGGGTGGCCTGGGCCGCCTCGAGCGCCGCCTGGGCCTCCGCCAGCTGCGGCTCCCGCGTCACCAGAGCCGTCGGTTCCCCCTGCCCCAGCGCCTCCCACTCGCGCCGGGCGACCTCGCGCTCGGCCAGCTCCCGCTCCAGCAGCATCCGGGTCTGCGCCACCTGGGCGCGGCTGCGGACCAGCGACAGCTCATAGTCGACCGGATCGATGCGGGCCAGCACCTGCTCCTGCTCGAAGAAGCCTCCCGGCTGCAGCGAGGGGGAGACGAAGGTGAGCCGGCCGGAGATCTCCGGCACCAGGACGCTCTCGGTGCGCGGCGTGACCGTCCCCTGGGTCACGACGGTGAAACGGACGTCTTCGCGCGCCACCGTCACCGTCCGGATCAGCGGAGGCACCACCTCGGCGGAACGCGTCTCGACCTGGGGCCGGGACTCGATCATCTTCCACGAGCCCCACGCGCCCAGGGCCAGAACCAGCAACGGCAGCAGCACCATCAGGATCTTGCGGATCATGGCAGGACCTCGGTCACGATGTCGGCGTCCGGAAGATTCCGCTCGGCAGGCGCGAAGCCGCCGCCCAGCGCCAGGTGCAGGTCGACGCGGTTGTCCAGCAGCAGCCGGCGCACGGTGAGGGTGCGGGTTTCGCTCTCCAGCAGCCGGCGCTGCGACTCGAGCACGGTGAGTACGTCTCCCACGCCGCGCCGGTAGCGCTGCTCGGACAACTCCAGGGCGGCCCGGGTCTGGGCGGCCGCCTCCTGGAACTGCTCGAGTTGGCGCTGCAGATGCTGCTCGGCGGCCAGGGCCGACTCCACCTCGGCCAAAGCGCGCAGTACATGAGCGGCCCACGCCTCGAGCGCCTCCCGGGAACGCAGGCGCGACAGTTCGACGTTGCTGCGCAGCCGCCCGGCCTGAAAGAGCGGCTGGGTGAGCCCTCCCAGCAGGCTCCAGACGCCGAAGTCCCCGTCCAGCAGGTCGATCAGCGTCCGGGAGGAGGTGCCGACGCTGCCGGTCAGATTCAGGCTGGGGTACAGCGCCGCGCGGCTCTGCGCGACCCGTGCGTCGGCGGCCAGCAGGGCCCGCTCAGCCGCCAACAGGTCGGGCCTTCGTGCCAGCACCTCGGCGGGCATCCCGGCCGGGGGCGCGGGAGGCAGTTCGGGGAGCGAGCCGGGGGGAGTCAATCGGCCCCCCGGATAGTCCCCCTGCAGTACCTCCAGCTGGCGCAGCAGGCGCTGCAGCTGCTCCCGGCGCTGCGCCACCAGGGCCTCGGCCGCCGAGACGTTGGTCAGCGCCAGCCGCAGGTCGATGGAAGGCCGCAGGCCGGCCTCGAAGCGGATGCGGATCCACTCGGTGCTGGTGTGGTAGCTGTCCAGGGTCCGCTCGGCCAGCTCGAGCTGTTGCGCCGTCTCGGCCAGGGCGAACCACGCCTTCGACAGCTGGGCGGCCAGCGAGAGCCGGCTGGCGGCGTAGGCGGCCGCCTGGCCCTCGGCCGCCGCCAATGCGGCTACTTCTCCCGCCCGGATGCGGCCCCACAGGTCGGCTTCCCAGCTCACGTTGACGGACGCCCCCAGGGTGGTCGAGGTGGTGGAAAGGACGCGGCTCTCGCTACCGGGAATCGGCAGACCGATGAAGTTCTGGCGGCGCCGGCTCCCGCTGAAGCCGGCGCTGACTCCGGGAAGCAGATCGGCCCCGGCGATCAGGGCTTCCTCGGTGGCGGCCTCCACCCGCCAGGCGGCGGCGCGCAGGTCGCGGTTGCCCTCCAGCGCGCGCCCGACGGCAGCCGTCAGGCCCGCGTCGTCGAAGGTCTCCCACCAGGCGTCCTGCACCGTGCCGCCGGCCCCGGCCGCCCAGGCGGCGGGCAGGGTCAGTTCGGGGTCGTGCTGGACGGCGGGGGGGCGCCGCGCACAGCCTGCCAGCAGGATGACCGCAGCCAGGAGCGCGGCGGCGTTGCGGGTCATGGCACCGCCTCCTCGACCCCGGCCGGGCGGGGACTCTCGAGACCCGCCACCAGGAAGGGAACCAGGCGGGCCAGCAGCTGTTCGGGGTCCTGTGGCACGCAGCATCGCTCCAGGAGCTGGCTGACTCGGCTGGCGTGCGCCATGGTGTGGGCCATCGAGCCGACCATGAAGTGAATGCGCCAGTGCACTTCCTCTTCGTCCAGGTGCGGCAGGCTGCGCAGGAAGGCCGGAATGAACCGCTGCGCCAGCTCCTTGAACTGCGAGAGGAAGATCTGGGCCACGTGCTGCTCCGGCTCGGAGAAGGCCCGGCCCATCAGCCGCATGAAGCGTTCCCCTCCTTCGCTGGAAGCCGAGCTCAGCCGCAGCGGGGGACCGACGAAGGCCTCCACCAGGCTGGGCAGCGGAATGGGGCCGCCGCGGTGGCGCTTCTCCAGGGCGTCCAGCAGCGCGAGCCGCTCCCGGTTCAGGGGCTGGAGGCGGCGTTCGAAGAGCGCTTCGATCAAGCCGTCCTTGGACCCGAAGTGATAGTGGAGGGAAGCGAGGTTGACGCCGGCAGAGGCCGTCAGCTGGCGGACCGAGGTCGCCGTGAAGCCCTGCTCGGCGAAGAGCGTTTCGGCTGCGTCGAGAATCCTGGTCTTGGTGTCACCCATCTCGTAGTCACTCGTTTCAATCAAACGACCGTTTGATTTTATCCGAAGAGGCGGTCGAGTGCAATCCGTGAATTCCTCTCCGGACCACGACCGGCGACGCCGGTGGCATTTCTTGTTGGAGAGAAGTCTTGGGATCGCCGCCGTCTCGAGCTAGACTATGCCCCTGGAGGTCCCAGGTTTGCAGCGCTCAATCCTGCTCTGCATCGTCCTGCTCATGGGTGGTGCCGTGTTGCCGGCCCAGTCGAGCCGTCCCACCGACGCTCCGCCTCCCGGTTCGGTGCCGGGCCAGGCCCGGGGGATCACCGTGCAGGGAAGAGTGGTGCCGGCCCAGGGTCAGGCGTCCCTTCCCAGCCTGATGACGGCCACCCTCAACGAATTCTCCCGCGGCGTGGTGCAGACGATCCTGGTCCGAGACGGCCTGTTCGAGTTCCGCAACGTGGGGCCGGGGAGGTACACGGTCCGGCTGAGCTGCGACGGCTTCCACACGGTGGAGGCGCGTCTGGACCTGCTGGAGCGGCGCGGCAACCGGATGGAGTTCCTGCAGATCAGCATGGGCGCCCGGCTGAAGGGGGCCGGCGGCGCGGACGTGCCGGGCGAGAATTCGACGGTGGACGCGGGATTTCTGGCCGTTCCCGACAAAGCACAACGCGAGTTGGAGAAGGCGCAGAAGGCGAGCCGCCGGGAGCGCTACGAGCAGGCGGTCCGCCACCTGCAGAAGGCCCTCTCGATCCACGCCGACTTCCCGGAGGCCTACAACAACCTGGCCGTGCAGTACCTGCGGCTGGGACGCCCCGAGGAGGCGCTCGAGGCTCTGGAACGTTCGCTGCAGCTGCGTCCCACCGCCCAGGCCTACCAGAACCTGGGCATCCTGCACATGGAAGGGGGCCGCTACCGGGACGCCGCCGTCGCCCTGGGCCAGGCGCACGAGCGGGACCCCTCCGACGGCCAGACGCTTCGGTCGCTGGGGGAACTCTATTTTCGGGTGGGTCAGTACCAGACGGCCCTCGCCTGGTTCGATCGCGTACAGGACGAAGCGGACGCGATGCTGGCGCTCGCTCGCGGCCACTGCTACCTGCGGCTGGAGCGGGCCGAGGAGGCGCTGGCCGAGTTCGAGCGAGTCCTGGTGCTGGAACCGAAGGGCCCGCGTGCCCAGCAGACCCGCCGTCTGGTTTCG
>JBFGHG010000403.1:0-4276 GCA_041578395.1 Acidobacteriota bacterium | reverse complement strand
GTTGCATGTCTGAAGCTGGGTCTGGGAAACCTGCGGACCCGGGACCGCCGGGGCGACGATGATCGAAAAGAGGAGTTCGAAACCGGACAGGGAGGTCGAGCCCCCCGCGTCCGTAGCCGCGACCGCGCAGCCCGTCGCTGCGTCCAGATCGGTGTCGATGGCGACCGAAAAGGTCTGCCCCCAGGCAGAGCCCGAGAACAGAGCCACTCCCAGAGCGACCGCCAGGAAACGCTTTCTGGTCATCGAGGGTTCCCTTCGCCAGTTCCCGACACCTGCCGCTGCAGCCGCCACCCCAACGGACCGCCTGTCGCACCCACGGATGGCAAGAATCCTAGCACGCCCAAAACGCCCGGTCGAGCGGCTTCCCCCCCAAAAAAAGCTGCCCCGCACTGCTATACTCCAGGGTGTTCATGGCGGACGTTCTGCTCGGGCAATCGTACTTCCTGCGTTTCGACCCCAAGCTCTGGGACGCCATGCAGCCGTACCCGCCGCTGGGGACTCTGTACGCCGCCGCCGTCCTGCGGGACGCTGGTTTCCGGGTGTCTCTGTTCGACGCCATGCTGGCCGGCTCCACGGCCGAGTGGACCCGGGCGCTGGAGAAGGAACAACCCCGCTTCGCGGTGCTGTACGAGGACGGCTTCAACTACCTGAGCAAGATGTGCCTCCTGCGGATGCGCGAGGCGGCCTTCGAGATGATCGAGCAGGCCCGCCGGGCCGGCTGCACCGTGATCGTCTCCTCCTCGGACGCCACCGACCACGTCTCCCGCTACCTCCGGCGCGGCGCCCACTACGTCCTGATCGGCGAAGCCGAAACCACGCTGCGGGAACTGCTGGAGTCACTGGGCGGAGTCACGGACCGGCCGCCCGCAGAGATTGCGGGCGTGGCCGGCGACGGCTTTCGGGCCCCTCCGCGTCCGCTGGAGCGCGACCTGGACCGGATTCCCTTCCCGGCCCGCGAAATGGCCGACCTGGAGCGCTACCGGCGCCTGTGGAAGTCCCGGCACGGCTACTTCTCGCTGAACATGGTCACCACCCGGGGCTGCCCCTATCACTGCAACTGGTGCGCCAAGCCCATCTACGGACAGCGCTACCACTGCCGCAGCCCGGAGAACGTGGCCGACGAGCTGGAGCTGGTGCTCCGCCGCTACCGCCCCGACCACGTCTGGTTCTGTGACGACATCTTCGGGCTCAAGCCCGGCTGGATCGCCCGCTTCGCCGAGCTGGTCACGGCCCGGGGCCTGGAGACTCCGTTCAAGTGCCTGCAGCGGACCGACCTGGTCACCGAAGAGACGGCCCGCGACCTGGCCCGCGCCGGCTGCCGCACCGTCTGGGTGGGCGCCGAGTCGGGCTCTCAGAAGATTTTGGACGCCATGGAGAAGGGCGCCACGGTGCAGGACACGCGGCGCGCTACGCGCCGGCTTCGAAAGCACGGAATCGAGGTGGGGTACTTCCTGCAGTTCGGCTACCCGGGGGAGAGCTGGGAGGATGTCCAGCTCACGCTGCGGATGGTTCGCGAACTGGAGCCGGACGACATCGGTGTCTCGGTGGCCTATCCGCTGCCCGGCACCCGCTTTCACGAAACCGTCGCCGATCAGCTGGGCGAGCGCGGCAACTGGCGCGACAGCGCCGATCTGGCCCTGCTCTACCGGGGCCCCTTCGCCCCCGATTTCTACCGCCAGCTCCACCGCGTCCTGCACAAGGAGTTCCGCGCGCGCCGCGCCTGGCGGCAGCTGCGCCCCTGGGGACGGCCGCGTGCCGCCCTGGACGTACTGCGCTCCTGCACCCTCCCGTTGGATCGCCTGAAACTCGCGCAGCTACGCGATCGCAACCCCGGCGGTTCCGCGTCGTGAACGCTCGAGGCGCGCTCAGAGTCGGACTGGCGCCCGGTGTCCGGTCCATCCCCTCCACGGGGCGAATCCGGCTGGAGCGCGGGGGGGTCGAGCTGGGCTGGCCCGAGGACACTCCGGCGGCTCTTTCGGTGGTCGGGCTGCTGCCGAGCTTCCCCACGCTCGAGGAACTGGAGGAGGGGGCCGAGCGGGATGGTTGGCCTCTGTCCCGCCTCTATTTCCTGCTGGAGCGGCTGACCCGCCACCGCCTGCTCGAATTACGGCTGGGGAGCGAGGAGGGGCCCAAGGCACGCTTGTGTCCCGCCCCGGCCGGCTGGTGGCACGGGAAGTCCGTGGAGCCGCAACGCTACCGGCTGTCCCGTTTCGCCTGGCTGCGGCTCGGCCAGCAGGGCCACCTCCTGCTCGAATCCGCGCGCTCCCGGGTGGTCTCGACTCTCGACCCGGCCGCGGCCGCCGCGCTGCTCGGGGAGAGCGCCGAGCCGGATTCCCCGGGGGGCGGCTTCCGGCGGCGCCTGGTGTCGCTGCTGGCCGGGGAGAGGGTCTTCGTGCCGGAGGGGGACGAATCGGAGACCGAGGCGCGCGCCGATTCCCTGCTGCTGTGGGAGTTCCACGACCTCCTCTTTCACTCCCGCAGCCGGATGGGGCTGCACTCCAACCCCTACGGCGCCGTCTATCCCTTCCCCGAAGTTCCCCCCCTGCAAGCGGTGAAGCCTTCCCCGGCAGCGGATACGGGGGTGAGCCTGCCGAAGCCCGACCTGCAGAAGCTCCGCTCCAGCGACCCGACCCTGACCCGGGTGCTCGAATCGCGCCATTCTGTGCGGGACTACGGGAGTCCGCTGCAGCTGGCCCGGCTGGGCGAGTTCCTGTACCGGACGGCGCGGGTGCGTCACCGGGTCCCGGCCCGTAAACAGGAGCTGACGTCCCGGCCCTATCCGGGCGGGGGCGCCTGCCATCCCCTGGAGCTGTACCTGGCGGTCCGGACCTGCGAGGACCTCGCGCCCGGCCTCTACCACTACTGCCCCGAGCGGCACGCCCTGTTCTCTGCCGACGCCGAGCCCGACCCGGTCCAGCGGCTGCTTCAGGACGCGCAGCGCGCCATGGCGGCTTCCCAGCCGCCGCAGGTCTTGATCGTGCTGGCGGCGCGGCTGCAGCGCCTGTCCTGGAAGTACCGTTCGATGGCCTACGCCGCGGCGCTGAAGGAGGTGGGCGTCCTGTTTCAGACCATGTACCTGGTGGCCACCGGCATGGGGTTGGCCGCTTGCGCCGTGGGAGGCGGCAACATCGAGGTTTTCTCCCGCGCCACGGGCTGCCCGTCGAGCAGGAGACTTCGTTGGGGGAGTTCGCCATCGGCGGACTCCCGCCAGGCAATCCGTGAATCACGGGCAGGGATGCCCGCGCCACGCGGGCAGCGGGCCGGGCACCTCGACCGGGGTGACCGTCATGGCGCCCGCGTAGCGCAGCACCGCCCGCTCCTCGGCACTCAACGCGTCCGAATTCTGGTGGTCGGCGAGCAGCGCGTGCACCCGGACCGGCCGGATCACTTTGCCGACCTTGCGCCGCGTCATCCAGAAAGCCGCCCTATCGAAGGAGGGCCTGCCCTCCGAAGCCTTGGCGCAGAAAGGAGGGCCTGCCCTCCGAAGCCTTGGCGAAGGAGGGTATAATACCGGGCGATGCCGATCTTCGAGTACGTGTGCGACGATTGTGAAAAGCAGTTCGAGGCCATCCTCTTGCGGGAGGACCAGGAGGTCCGCTGTCCCGAGTGCTCCAGCCGTTCGGTCGAGAAGCAGCTTTCCACTTTCGCCGTCAGCTCCGGGTCGGCGAACACGGCCGCCCCGTCCTCCGCGGCCTGCGGCCCCGGCCGCTTCACCTGAGCCAACTGAACTCGGGAAGGCTTCCCGAGGCCGGTCATGACCCCCAGCAAGCAGATCGCCTACCGGACCTTCGCGGAGATCGCCGGCAGACTCTGTTCCTTCGGGCTGGTGGTGCTGGCGGCGCGCACGCTGGACACCCCGGTCTTCGGTGTCTTCTCGCTGGCCTGGGCCAGCGGCTGGCTGCTGTCGATCGCCGCCGACTTCGGCCTGCAGTTGCACTCGAGCCGCCAGGTGGCCCTCCGGCCGGAGGACGCGGGGAGCGTGTTCCGGCGGCGGCTGCCGGTGCGCCTGCTGGCGCTGGCGGTCCTGGGGGCCGCTTCGGGTCTGGCCGTCCGCTACGGCGTGGAGCCCGGGTTGCGCTGGCCCGTCTTCGCCATCCTGAGCGCCCACCTGGTGACCTCCCTGGTCGACTTCTGCAATCATTTCTTTCGCGGACTCGGCCGCAGCGACTGGGAGGCGAGCGTCAACCTGCTGCAGCGCGGCTCGGCACTCTTGATCGCCGCCGGGTGGGCGTGGCGATCCCCGAACCTGGACGCCTTCGCCGCGGCCCTGCAGCTG
>JBFGHG010000402.1:0-4280 GCA_041578395.1 Acidobacteriota bacterium | reverse complement strand
TGGCTGTGGTTCCTGGACCTGGTGCCGGCGCTGGGCTGGTTCGTGCTGAAGGTCTTCCTTTTTCTCTATGTGTTCATCTGGATTCGCGGCACGCTGCCGCGCTTCCGTTTCGATCAATTGATGCGGTACGGCTGGAAGGTCTTCCTGCCGGTGGCGATGGCCAACGTCATCGTCACGGCCGCCGTGCTGCTGGTGGTATAGCCATGAGGTTTCTGGAGCGCATCTTCTTCGTCGACATCATCAAGGGTCTGCTGCTGACTCTGAAGTACACCTACAGCAAGACCTACACGGAGCAGTACCCGACGGAAAAATGCAAGGTGGCCGAACGCTACCGGGGGGCGCCCCGCCTGAACAACGACCCGGAGACGGGCGAGACGCTCTGCATCGCCTGCGACCTGTGCGCCCAGATCTGCCCCGAGGACCTGATCGTGGTCGGGTCGCAGCGCGACCCGGAGAGCCGCAAGAAGGTGCTGACGACGTACACCTTCGACACCTCGCGCTGCCTCTTCTGCGGGCTCTGCCAGGAGGTCTGCCCCACCAACGCCATCGAGCTGACGCAGGACTTCGAGCTGGCCACCTACGAACGCAAGTCCATGCTGTGGGACCGGGAGCGGCTGGAGAAGGGCTGGGACCGGATCGAGGGAAAGAACTACCGCTGATGGAAGCCTTCCTGTTCTACACCCTGGCGGCGATCCTGGTGACTTTCGCCATCCTCACGGTGACGGCCCACAACCCGGTCCGCAGCGCCGTCTACCTGATCTCGGCGCTGCTGGCCATGGCGGGGCTCTTCTTCCTGCTGCGGGCGGAGTTCGTGGGGGCGGTGCAGATCCTGGTCTACGTGGGCGGGATCATGGTGCTGGTCCTGTTCGTCATCATGCTGGTCAACGTCGGTCAGGCCAGCCGGGAGCCGCGCGCCAGCCGCCGCTGGAAGACGGGCCTGGCGCTGGCTGTCGTGCTGGCGGTCGAACTGGGGTTTCTGATGCTGCGGGGCGTGGGGTCGTTCGCCGAGAGCGCGCCTCCCCCGCCGGCGGGCGCCGGCAACACCGAGTCGGTGGGGCTGCTGCTGTACAACGACTACCTGCTCCCCTTCGAAATCGCCTCGGTGCTGCTGCTGGTGGCGCTGGTGGGAGCGGTCGTGCTGGCCAAGAAGGAACTGTGAATCGATGATCACGACGAGTCACTACCTGGTCCTGAGCCTGATCGTCTTCACGGTGGGCGTGGTGGGCGTGCTGACGCGCCGCAACGTGATCGTGATCCTGATGTCGATCGAGCTGATGCTCAACGCGGTCAACCTCAACCTGGTGGCCTTTTCCGACCGGCTGCACGACCTGGCGGGGCAGGTGTTTTCGGTCTTCGTGATCACCGTGGCTGCCGCCGAGGCGGCCGTCGGCCTGGGCATCATCATCTCGCTGTACCGCAACAAGGAGACGGTGTACGTCGACGAGATCGACCTGATGAAGTGGTGATTCCATTGGCAACTGGTGATGGGCGATTCGTGAGTAGGGAGTCTTGATGCTGGCGTACCTGTGGCTGATTCCAGTTCTGCCGGCTCTGGGGTTTGCGGTCAACGGGCTGGTGGGCCTGTGGGTCAAGTCCCGGACCGGGCGGCCGCCCGCCCGGCCGCTGGTGTACTGGGTGGGGTGCTCCAGCGTGTTCCTCTCCTTCCTCCTCTCGCTGGCGTGCTTCTTCGAGCTGCTCCAGCGCGCGCCCGAGGATCGGCTCTACGAGCTGGAGTGGTTCACCTGGATCGCGGGCAACGTCGTGAACACGGCGGCCTCGGGGAGCGCGGCTTTCGAAATCGGCTGGACGCTGCAGCTGGACCCGCTGTCGGCGGTCATGATCCTGTTCGTGAGCGGGATCGGCTTTCTGATCCACGTCTACTCGATCGGCTACATGTGGGAGGAGGAGGGATTCTACCGCTTCTTCGCCTACCTGAACCTGTTCATGTTCATGATGCTGACGCTGGTGCTGGCGGGCAATTACCTGGTGCTGTTCGTCGGCTGGGAGGGCGTCGGCCTCTGTTCCTACCTGCTGATCGGCTACTACACCCACAAGGAGAGCGCCGGGGACGCCGCCAAGAAGGCCTTCGTGGTCAACCGCATCGGGGACGCCGGCTTCGTGCTGGGCATGCTGCTGCTGTTCGCGCACTTCGGGACGCTCGACTTCACCGAGCTGTTCGGGGCCATCCAGACCGCCTTTCCGGAGCCGGAGATGGCCTGGGGCGTGCTGAGCTGGGCGGGCCTCTTCCTGTTCGTGGGAGCCTGCGGCAAGAGCGCGCAGATTCCCCTGTACGTCTGGCTGCCGGACGCCATGGAGGGCCCCACGCCGGTCAGCGCCCTGATCCACGCGGCCACCATGGTGACGGCGGGAGTCTACGTGGTCGGGCGTTCGGCCGCCATCTACAGCCGGACTCCCGAGGTGGCCCTGATCGTGGCCGGAGTAGGCATCGCCACGGCACTGCTGGCGGCCACCATCGGCCTCTTCCAGCAGGACATCAAGAAGGTGCTGGCCTATTCCACGGTCAGCCAGCTGGGCTACATGTTCGCGGCGCTGGGGGTGGGCGCCGTGGTGGCGGGGATCTTCCACGTCTTCACCCACGCCTTCTTCAAGGCCCTGCTCTTTCTCGGCTCCGGCAGCGTGATCCACGCCATGCACCACGAACAGGACATGGCGAAGATGGGAGGGCTGCGCCGCCATCTGCCGATCACCTGGGTCACGATGGCCGTGGGCACGCTGGCGATCGCGGGGGCGCCGCCGCTGGCGGGCTTCTTCTCCAAGGACGAAATCCTCTGGAAGACCTTCGCCTCGGGGCACTGGCTGATCTGGCTGGTGGGGCTGGCGGCGGCCGGGCTGACCGCCTACTACATGTTCCGGCTCATTTTCATGACCTTCTACGGCGAGCCGCGCATGGACGAGCACAAGGCCGAGCACGTCCACGAGTCGCCCCGCACCATGACCTGGCCCCTGATCGTGCTGGCGGCCGGTTCCGTGGTGGCCGGCTTCATCGGACTGCCCCCCTGGCTGGGCCCCAACCTCTTCGAGCACTTCCTCGAGCCCGCCCTGGCCACCGCCTATCACGGGGAGTCCCACGGGCACCACTCGGCCGCCCTGGAGGTGGGTCTGGCGCTGCTCTCGGTGCTGGTGGCTGCCGCCGGCGCGCTGCTCGCCTACCTGTTCTTCGTGCGCGGCTGGGACGGGATGGCGGCGCTGCGGCAGCGGCTCGCGCCCCTGCGCCGGCTGATCGCCAACAAGTACTACGTGGACGAGGCCTACGACGCGCTGGTGGTGGAGCGGACCAAGGACTCGGGCGACGCCCTCTCCTGGTTCGACGCCAAGGTCGTCGACGGCGCGGTCAACGGCAGCGCCCTGGCCACCCGGATCACCGCCTGGATTTCGGGACAGGCGGACATCCACGTGGTGGACCGCATCGTCAACCTGGTGGGGGAGACGGTCAACTTCTTCAGCGCGGCGTTTCGCAAGCTGCAGACCGGACTCATGCAGTCCTACGCGCTGTACTTCGTGATCGGACTCGTCTTCGCGGTCACCGTGTATATCTTCTGGGGAGCCTAGTCGATGGACTTCATGAACAATATTCTGCTGATCGTCTGCCTGCTGCCGGCCGCCGGCCTCCTGGTGCTGCTGGTGGTGCCCAAAGAGTGGGTGCGGTGGACGGCCAACGTGATCGCTTTCATCGGCTTCCTGGTCTCCATTCCCCTGGTCACCGCCTTCAACGACCCGGCCTTCATCGACCCGGAGACGGGCATGCGCTTCGTGGTCCGGGCCGACTGGATCCCGGCCATCGGCGCCGAGTTCTACTTCGGCATCGACGGCATCAGCCTGCTGCTGATCATGCTCACCACGCTGCTGGGGTTCCTCTCGATCCTCTCCTCCTGGTCGGCGATCACCGACCGGGTCCGGGAGTACTACTGCTACTTCCTGCTGCTGCAGACGGGCATGCTGGGCGTCTTCATGGCCCTGGACTTCGTGCTCTTCTACGTCTTCTGGGAGGTCATGCTGGTGCCGATGTACTTCATCATCGGCGTCTGGGGAGGGCCCCGCAAACTGTACGCGGCGATCAAGTTCTTCCTCTACACGCTGGCCGGTTCGGTGCTGCTGCTGCTGGCCATCCTGGCGCTCTACTTCATCCAGTACAGCCAGACGGGAGTGTGGTCGTTCGACGTGCTGGCGATGCGCCAGCTGGACATCCCGTTGGACCTGCAGTGGTGGATCTTCATCGCCATGTTCGTGGGCTTCGCCATCAAGGTCCCGATGTTCCCCTT
>JBFGHG010000401.1:0-4283 GCA_041578395.1 Acidobacteriota bacterium | reverse complement strand
TCCTACTCGACCTGGTGGAACGGCGGGCTCAGAACCACGCAGTACTTCCATAACATCATCGGGCTGCTGACGGAGACCATCGGCAGCCCCACCCCGATGGAAATCCCCTTCATCCCGCGCCGGCAGCTGCCCCACAGCGACCTCCCCTTCCCGATCGAGCCGCAGAAGTGGCATTTCCGCCAGAGCGTGGAGTACTCGATGACGGCCAACCTGGCGGTCCTCGACCTGGCCTCCCGCTACCGGGAGCAGCTGCTGACCAACATCTACCGGATGGGGCGCAACTCCATCGAGCGGGGAAGCCGGGACCACTGGACGCTGGACGCGGCCCGGCTCGAGCGGGTCAAGGAGGCCTACCTCATCGACAACCCCGACGCGGGATCGGCCGACTCGGCCCGCATCCCGCGGAAGTTCTTCGACGAGGTGTTGCGCGACCCCGGCACCCGCGACCCGCGCGGCTACGTACTGACCTCGGCTCAGGCGGACTTCAACACGGCGGGCAAGTTCGTCAACACCCTGATCGAAAACGGCGTGGAGGTGCTGCGGGCCCGGGAGTCCTTCGCGCTGGGCGAGGCCACCTATCCGGCCGGCTCCTTCGTGGTGAAGACCGACCAGGCCTTTAGGCCTCACGTCCTGGACATGTTCGAGCCGCAGCACCACCCGGACGACATCCCCTACCCGGGCGGACCGCCCACGGCCCCCTACGACAGCGCCGGCTGGACTCTCGCCTACCAGATGGGAGTCGAGTTCGACCGCATCCTGGACGGATTCGACGGCCCCTTCGAGCCGGTGACGGAGGTGGTGCGCCCCGGCCCGGGCAGCCTGGAACTGGGGGAAGCCGTCTACGGTTACCTGCTCAACCGCCGGGTCAACGACGCCTTCACGGCGGTCAACCGGCTGCTGGCCGCCGAAGAGAGCGTCTACTGGCTCGAGGGCGGTCCGGGGTCGGTGGCCCCCGGGGCGCTGCTGGTGGTGCGCAAGTCCGGGACCGAGGAGCGGCTGCGGGATCTGGCCGGGGGCCTGGGACTCGACTTCACCGCGGTGGCCGAGCCGCCGGCGGAGCGTGCCTGGCGGATGAGGCCGGTGCGGGTGGGGCTGTGGGACCGCTACGGAGGTTCGATGCCCTCGGGGTGGACGCGCTGGCTGCTGGAGCAGTTCGAGTTCCCCTTCGAGGTGATCTACCCGCCGCGGCTGGACGAGGGGGGCCTGCGCGAGCGCTTCGACGTGCTGGTCTTTCCGGACGGGGCCATCCCCGGCCCGGGGGGCGAGGACGAGCGCTCGCGGCGCTTCCGCCGCCGTTTCCAGGCCCGGCCCGAGGAGCTGCCCGAGGAGCTGCGCAAGAACCTGGGCCGCGTGACGGCGGAAAAGACCGTCCCCCGCCTGCGCGAATTCCTCGAGCAGGGAGGCGTCGTGCTGACCATCGGCGACTCCACTGCGCTGGCCTACCACCTGGGCCTGCCGGTCTCCAACCCGCTCGAGCGGCGCACGCCCGAGGGGGAAGTGGAGCCGCTGGGCCGGGAGTCCTACTACGTGCCCGGCTCGGTCCTCCAGGTGCGGGTAGACCCCTCGCAGCCGCTGGCCCACGGGATGTCCGAGCGGGTGGACGTCTATTTCAACAACAGCCCCGTCTTCCGGCTCGACCCGGAGGCGCTCCGGGAAGGGGTGCGCCCGGTGGCCTGGTTCGACCGGCCCGACCCGCTGCGCAGCGGCTGGGCCTGGGGCGAGTCGGCGCTGGAGCACGCCGTGGCCGTCCTGGAAGCCCCGGTCGGAACGGGCCGGCTGGTGCTGTACGGGCCCGAAGTGCTCTTCCGCGGGCAGCCCCACGGGACCTTCAAGCTGTTTTTCAATGGCATCCTGCTGGCGGGAGTCGAGGAGGAGCCGCTGGTGAGGCCGTGAGGCAGTGGGCCAGGCTTCCCAGGCTGGCATCCGTCCTGCTGGCCAATCACGGGCAGGGATGCCCGTGCCACGAGTAGTCGGAGACCGTGACCTTGACGACTTACAACCCTGCCGCCGCGGCGCTGCCGGCCGGCAAGCCGAGTGTCGCCGAAATCGAAGAACTGTACGGGATTCCCCGCTGGGGCTGCGGCTACTTCCGGGCGGGGTCCGACGGCCTGCTGCGGGTGTATCCGCGCGGCCCCGACAGCGACTGGAATGCGCCCCTGGACGCCTGCGTCCAGCAGGTCCGGGAGATGGGGGAGTCGCTGCCGGTCGTGCTGCGCTTTCCGCAAATCCTGGACCATCGCCTGGACGCGCTCAACGGCGCCTTCGCCGAAGCCATCCGGAAGTTCGACTACCAGTCGCACTACCAGGGGGTCTTCCCGGTCAAAGTGAACCAGCGGCGCGTGGTGCTGGAGACCCTGTCCCGGTCGGGCGCCCGCTACCGGATGGGGCTGGAAGCGGGCAGCAAGGCGGAACTGGCGCTGTGCCTGGCGCAGAAGCTGGCGCCCGAGGCGCTGCTCTGCTGCAACGGCTTCAAGGACGACGACTTCGTGCGCCTGGCCCTGTGGGGCCGGCGCATGGGCAAGAACGCCGTCATCACGCTCGAAAAATACGGCGAACTGGAGCGGGTGCTGCGCCTCTCCGAGGAGATGCAGGTGAAGCCGGCGCTGGGCATCCGCTTCAAGCTGCACGCCCGGGGTTCGGGCAAGTGGGAGGACTCCGGCGGCGACGCGGCCAAGTTCGGGCTGGACGCGGCCCAGGTGGTGCGCGCGGTTCGCCGGCTCCGCCAGGCGGGACAGCTGGACTCTCTCGTCATGCTGCACTGCCACGTCGGCAGCCAGATCACCAACATCCGCAAGATCAAGACCGCCGTCCGCGAGATCGCGCGCGTCTACGCGGACCTGGTGCGGATGGGGTCCTCGATCCGCTTCCTCAACGTGGGGGGCGGGCTGGCGGTCGACTACGACGGCTCGCGCACCACGTTTTACGTCTCCGCCAACTACGGCCTGCAGGAGTACGCCGACGACGTCGTCTACACCACGCTGGAGGTGTGCAACGAGGCCGGAGTGGCGCATCCAGTGCTGGTGACCGAGTCGGGGCGCGCCCTCACGGCCCAGCACGCGGTGATCGTGATTCCGGTCATCGACAGCATGGGGCCGACGCGGCGGGCGCCCGAAGTGCGGCCCGCGCCCGGCAAGCCTCACGCCCTGATCACGGAGCTGGAAGACCTGCTGGAGAACGTCACCGTCAAGAGCTACGCCGAAATCTTCCACGACGCCGTCAGCCACAAGGAGACCATGCACAACCTCTTCGACCTGGGGTACCTGAGCCTGGCCGAGCGGGCGCGAGTGGAGCAACTCTTCAACCGCATCATGGAGAAGGTGGCCCGGGTGGTGCGCCACCTGGAATACGTGCCGGAGGAGTTCGAAGTGCTGCCGCGGCTGCTGGCCGACAAGTACGTCTGCAACTTCAGCCTTTTTCAAAGCCTCCCCGACTACTGGGCCATTCAGGCGCTCTTTCCCATGGCCCCGCTGACGCGGCTGGAGCAGGCGCCCACGCGGCGGGCCACCCTGGTCGACATCAGCTGCGACAGCGACGGCAAGATCAGCAAGTTCACGGATCTGCGGGACGTCCGCTCCACCCTGCCCCTGCACGAGTTGCGGGAGGGCGAGCCCTACTACGTGGGGATCTTCCTCACCGGTGCCTACCAGGACGTGCTGGCCAACGCCCACAACCTCTTCGGACGGGTCCACGAAGCACACGTGCGGGTGACCGGCCCCGGCCGTTTCTCCATCCGCCGCTTCGAAAAGGGGCAACCGGCCCGCGAGTTGTTGCATAATATGGGGTATCGGGTGGCGCAGCTGCGCGGCAGCATCGGCAAACAACTGCGCGAAGCGCAGTCGCGCGGTGCTGTGAGCAGGGAGCAGGCGCGCGACTTTCAGGACCGCTACGACGATGAACTGCACGGCTACACGTACCTGGAAGATTGACGGGCCGCCGTGCTGTCGCAGCTGAACGCGCCTGGACGCCCCCTTTTCGATTTCGCCTGGAAATCTCGATTGAAGGAGACCCTGATGACTGACTTGAATCAACGAGGATACGCGAACCCGGACGTGCTGGTGTCGACCGACTGGGTGGCCAACCACCTGGACGACCCCTCGGTACGCGTCGTGGAGTCCAACGAAGACCCGCTGCTGTACCGCTCGGGCCACGTGCCCGGCTCGGTCGAAGTCGACTGGGCGCGCGACCTGAATCACCCGGTACGGCGGGACTACCTGGAAGAGAAGGACTTCCAGGCCCTGGTCAACCGCCTGGGCATCACCCCCGCCACGACCATCGTCTTTTAC
>JBFGHG010000400.1:0-4285 GCA_041578395.1 Acidobacteriota bacterium | reverse complement strand
CGTTTCATCGTGCGCGGGAAACGAGTGCCGGAAAAGGAGCCGGGGAGCTGACGTCGGCCCCCACCATCCACTATCCTTGATAGAGGGCGCACCGGCCGTTGGGGCCGAGACCAAGAAGAAACAGGAGCGCGGGAGGAGACCATGGGTGCGAGTGGAGGAGCCATCGCGGCGGCTCAGGCAGCGATCGCGGAAGCCATCAAGGCCTCGGGGGCCATCGTTCGGGTCGAGCCCGGCGACTTCCTCGCTTTCGTCGAGCGCCAGGAAGAACCGCTGGTCATTCATGCGACGGGAGGCGTCTTCAAGACCCACTACCAGTACCTGACCAGCTACAAGGGGCTGGCGTTTTACACCAAGTCCGACGCGGCCCTGCAGTTGCCCGGGACCATCGAACTGGTGATGGCCCGAAAGATCTGGATACCGGGTTAAGGTCCGGCCCCCCCACCACGACCTCCGGATTCCACGTGCGCGGGTCTCTCGTCCGGGATACGCCGCGTACTCAAAAACCTCAGTCTGTTTGAACTACCAGGCTGGCGGCTGCATCCTTAGAAGAGACCCCTTCGAAGGGACCAGATCGGATCCGCAGACCGGAAACTCCATGACCGGAGGTGAACGAATGAGGCGCAGAGTGCTGTTTTGGATGCTCGTGGCCGGCTCGCTCACGGTGACGCTGGCGGTGGCGGGGCAGGCGTTCCAGTCGAAGCCTTGGAAGCAGTGGACCGAAAAGGACGCCTTCCGCCTGCTCGAGGACTCCCCCTGGACCGGGGAACAGGGCAGCGGTCAGATCACCGTGCAGATCACCTGGCGTTCCGCCAGGCCGGTCCGCCTGGCCGTGGCGCGGCTGGCCCAGCTGCGGCAGCCGGAGCTGACCGAAGAACAGCTGCGGCAGGTCGTCGACTCCGAGGCCTCCCGCGAGCATTACGTGATCGCCCTCGAACCGCGCGCTCATCCGTCCCGGATTCCGGCCAGCGATCCACCCCGCCTGCAGGACGCCTTCCTCGGCTTCTCGCTCCGCGACCTCAAGCAGGAGCTGGAGACGATGACCATCGAGCGGTTCAAGAACACCACCTACCTGGTCACGCCCGGCAAGCCCAAGGTGTGGGCCGTCGGTTACCTCTCGCCGCTGGACGTGGGAGGCGACGCGGGCCTGTTCCTGTTTCCCCGCTTCGACGGGCAGGGGAACCCGCATTTCGACGAAGGGGACGCGGAGATCCGCCTGATCTCGTCCTTTCAGGAGATCAACAAGGCCTTCAAGACGAGGAAGATGGTCTGGGAGGGCGAACTGGCGCTGTGACGCCGTGTGGAGTGGCACGGGCATCCCTGCCCGTGATTCCACAGCACGAACAATCACGGCCTGGAAGGCCGCGCCACGGAGGGCGCTGATCAGGGCCCCGCCGGGGAGTGAGGCCGAGATCGGCGACGGGTTCAGTTGTCGCCGCGGAAGTCGTGATCGAGGTTGGCTTCGCCGTAGATGTAGGTGTCGGCCCAGAAGACGCTGTCCGCCCACATGAAGGCGTTGCTCTCCAGCAGGCTGTCGGTCCAGTAGAAACCGTCCAGCAGCAGCGAGTCGTCGCTCCAGATGAAGCCGTCGACCCAGAGAAAGGCGTCCGGCACCACCGAGTTGGGCTGCCACAGGTCGCTGGCTTCGAAGAAGATCGCGTCGGCCCAGAACACGGAGCTGTTCCAGGTCACCTGGGCGTCGGTCCAGTAGAAGCCGTCGCCCCAGAAGTCGCCTTGATAGGAGCCGGAGACCAGCGGGCTGTAGACGACCTTGTCGGCAAAAGCGAGGGCGCCGCCCGCAACCACCGCTTCTCCCTCCAGATACCAGGTCGGGTCGACGTTGGCATCCAGCCTCTGTTCGGGGACATTGACGGCCTCGGACAGAAGCACGGCAGTGTAGGCGTTCAACAGTCCATTGCCCTGTTCCAGACGATGCGGCTGATCGAGCTTGACGGCGCTCAGCATCAGGATGGCTTTGACGAGCCGCGGCGTGAGCTCCGGATTGGCCTGCAGCATCAGGGCCGCCGTCCCGCTCACGTAGGCCGCAGCCATGCTGGAACCACTCAGGTAGATGTAGTGCTCGTTGATCTGCAGGTCCTGGTAGTCCAAGTGGAGCACACTGAACTTGGCCAGCGCGGAGGCGATCTTGTTCCCGGGCGCCACCAGGTCGGGTTTGAACAGATTGTCCAGATAGGTCGGCCCCCGCGAACTGTAGCTCGTGGCGACATCGTCGGCATGCGTGAGCGTCCCGTTGTGGTTGAGGGCGCCCACCGTGATCACCGAGGGCTCGTTGCCGGGACTGCTGATCGCGCCCCAGATCTTCACCCCGTCCGCGTCTTTGCCGCTGTTGCCCGCCGAGGTCACGGTCACGATTCCGCTCTCGACCAGACGGCGCACGGCGTGGCAAAGAGGATCGTTAATGTAGGACTCGATCGGCGGATGCCCCAGCGACATGTTCGCCACGCGGACGTTGTACTTCTGCCTCTTGGAGATCAGCCAGTCGATGGCCGCGATCAGGTTGCTGGTCAGACCGGTCCCATCGTCCCCGACCACTTTGATATCGATCAGGTTCGCCGTAGGCGCCACCCCCTGAATGGTCCCCCCGGATCTTCCACCGCTACCGTAGACGATTCCGGCCACGTGCGTACCATGGCCATAAGCGTCCAGACCGGAAGACTGCTTGGTGTTGACCTCGATCGGTATGCCCGTGGTGAAGTCGACCGCGGCTGCGAGTCCGGGAAAGTCGGCATGATCGCGAACCCCGGAGTCGAAGACCGCGATCCCGACGCCCGTCCCCTGGTATCCGAGCTTGCGCGCCTGATCGGCTCCCACGATGCGCAGGTTGAGGTCCACCGAACCCGTCTCGCCGGTTCCGCCTTCGTCACCGCCGCCTCCTCCTTTGATCCCCTTGCCCATGGGGCGAATGGGTGCGTCCAGCGTCACGTAGCGCACCCGCTCCGATTTCAAGAGTTCGGGAATCTGCGAGGCGCGCAGCTTCGCCCGGTAGCCGTGAATCACGCCCAGCGCATTGGGGCGCGGGCGGCCCCGCTCCGCCTCGTCGCGGGCGAACTCCTCCGGGTCCACCTGCACGATCAGCGGGATCGGGTAGTCGTAGTCCGGGCGAGCCATCAGCATCCGTACTTCTGCGGCCAGTACCGGCGAAATCTTGTGGGCTCCGTCTTGCCGGCCGTCCAGAGAGCGCAGCTCGGGAGTTCGCGCCCAAGCCGGCGCAGCCGTCCAGACGATCAGCAGGAGGAGCAGTGTCAGTCGTGTTGCAGCCGTGCCCATATGCTTCATCGGTCTTTTCCCGCCCCGGTAGCAGCAAGAAAGGGGCCAGAGCGCCAACTCCGACGCTCTGGATGCCCGTAAGTATCTACAGAAAACAAATTTTGATCGTTGTGGCGAGATCTTCAGCCAGGTGCGGAAAGCGTCAACCTCGTCACGCATTCGTCAAACCTGTGACGATGCGCACGTAATCACGTCCGGGAGGCGGGGCGGGTCCAGGCGGTGATCCGGTCGGCGGGACGAAAGCCCAGCCGGGCGGCCAGCCCGAGCGAGGCGGGGTTGGACACGAAGGCGCCCCACACCGGCTCCTTGCCCCGCCGGCGCATCCGGCGGATCAGAGCCGCGGCGGCGGCGGCCGCCGCTCCCCGCCGCCGGTAGCCTGGCAGGGTGTCGATCGAGACGTCCCACAGCGTCTCGGTCTCCGAAGCCGCGTAGCAGAAGGAGACGGGACGGCCTTTCAGCCAGGTCACCGCCACCGGTCCCCAGGCCAGGAGCACCTCGCTCCGCAGCCTCTCCGGAAGGTCCGGCAGACGGCTCACCTCTTCGGCGGGAGCGAACCGGACGTCGTGCTCGCTCTCCGGGAGGGCGTGCCAAGGCGGCAGCGTGTGCAGGACGCCGTCCTGGCGTTTCCAGCCGGGGAGCAGGGAATCCACGAAGGCGGCGTCCTCGGGCGGCGCCAGCACTTCCAGCTCTTCTCCCACCAGGGCCACCGCTTCGTGCAGCGCCGCGCCGGCGGGCCGCCCCACCACCGCCGCCAAACAGAAGCGCCGGCTCGCCACCACCGCCGCCAGCGGCTCCTCCCGCACTCCGAGCAGGACCGTCTCCGGCCGCCGGAGCAGGGAACGCAGCTCCACCCAGCGGGGGACGTCCGGCAGCCGTTGGAGCAGATACAGGGTCGTGTCGCGATTGTCGTTCATCCGCTGGTAGCCGGCATTATTCACGAACCTTTCGGCTGCGAGCGCGGATAGCACGCCATCTCGGGGCGTGCTCGCTCCTCCCTCCT
>JBFGHG010000399.1:0-4291 GCA_041578395.1 Acidobacteriota bacterium | reverse complement strand
GACCTGGTAGTAGCCCAGGTTGAGGTACAGGACGTTGGCCGTTCCCTGTCCCAGCCCCTGAAAGAAGTCGAGGTCGAGGCGGAAGGCGCCCGGCGGCAGGTCGAAGGCCAGGGCGGGATCGAAATGCAGAATGCCCGTCAGGATCACCCAGCCGGTGGTGGTGATCATGACGATCCACAACCCCAGCATGATCTTGGCGATGTCGGTGATCTTGCGGTACAGCGCCACGATCAGCACCACCCCGATGGCGGCGGCCGTCAGCTTCGTCTGCAGATCGGTCATCCCCGGGAAGAAGACTTTCAGGTACTGGACCAGGCCGATGTTGCCGCTGGCGATCTCGAGCGGACCCGCGAACAGGACCTGCCATACGAAGAGGAAGGCCAGCAGCCGGCCCCAGCGGCGGGAGCCGAACCCCTCCCGCAGGAACACATAGGTGCCCCCGGAAGCCGGCAGCGCGGCCCCTAGCTCGGCCACCACCAGGCCGTCGGCCAGCGCGATCGCGACTCCCACCAGCCAGGCGAGGTAGGAGTGGGGTCCGCCCAGCGTGGCCAGGATCAGGGGGATGGCGATGAAGGGCCCGATCCCCACCATGTTGGACATGTTGATGGTGGTGGCGTTGAGCACCCCCAGTCGCCGGTGCATCCGCGGGCCGGTGTCCTCGCTCACGGCGTCCCCGCCAGGTAGTCGTTGACCCACCGGCTCCAGCGGGCCATCTTCTCCCGATATTCCGCCTCGCTCATGGCGGCGATGGCGTCGTTTCCACCGGGGGAGAGGCCGACGAAGGAATAGGAGATCTCCACTTCAGTTTTCCCGCTGGCGGGCCGGCACTGGACCTGGACGCAGGCCACGTAGTGGCCGGGCTCGACCCGGTGGTAGCGGGCGTAGTGGCTCTGCAGGTCCAGCCGCGAGACCACCCACACCGCCTCGCCCGACTCCTCCCGGGTGCGGAAGATCTGACCTTCGCTCCAGTCTTCGGAGGCCGGGTACAGGTACTCCGGGTCCCAGCCGGGGACCCACAGCGATTCGCCGGGAGGGGAAAAGAGGGGAAAGACCTGGTCGAGGTCACCCTCGGCCAGCACCTTCCCGCGCAGCGTCAACGTCCGGGAGCGAAAAGAAGTCATGAGGTTCTCTCCGTTTCTGGATCAGTTCGTCCAGCAGCCGTTCGGCTCGAGCCGGGTCCGTCAGGTGCAGGACCTGCAGGTGGGCGGACTCGGGCCGGCGGATGCGAGCGCCGTACTCGCGGCGGCGCCGCCGGTGGGTGCGGGCGACCCACCAGGGAATCCAGTCCGGATCGAGGAAGGCCAACACCCGCTCGCGGTTTCCGGCGAAGAGCCGCTCCCGGGTGAAGAGCCGCCGCAGCGTCCGCCCCAGGGCCCGCCGGAACACCAGGGGGAAGGGGTAGTCGAGCCAGACCACGTGGGTGGCTCTGGCCCAGACCAGGTCGCGTACCGCCCGGTAGTTGCCGTCCACCACCCAGGCGGGCGCCGCTACGGCTTCGGCCACGCGCGACACGAACTGGTCCGTCGGGTGAGGGATCCAGTCGGGGCCCCAGTGCAGGGCGTCCAGTTCGACGTGCGGGACGCCCAGCGCGGGGCTCAGCGAGCGGGCCAGGGTCGTCTTGCCCGAGCAGCTGGTCCCCACTACCGCGACGCGTGGCCCGTTCACCTCCCGGACCCCACGGCGGGGCGCGGTGCCCGCGGCTCGAAGCTCGAGTAGGGAGAGTCGGGCAGCACGACGAGGGGTCGCTTCCCCTCGAGCGCGGCGTCCAGGTGAAGCAGGAACATGCCGATTCCGGCCGCCCCCTGCATGTAGCCCGTCTGGGCCGCCACCTGGTCGGGCTGGACGCGCTGTTCGGCGTGCACCCAGCGGGCGCCCTTGCCGGGTTCGAAGGTGCGCCTCTCCATGAGGTTGGCGGCCACCCGCTGCGCGAATTCGAGGTGGCGGGCGTCGCCGGTCAGCGCGTACAGGTCCAGGAAGAACTCTCCCACCCCGGCCGACCCGCAGCATTGCCCCAGGTTGTTCCAGAACCCGGGAGTCTGCACTTCCGGAATCCCGCTGTGGGCGATGCCGCGGGCGGAACGCTCCACCCAGTCCCACCACTCCCGATCGCCGGTCACGCGGTAGAGCTGGTAGAAGAGCCGGGACGTCCCCACCGGGCCGTGGCACCATCCCAGGTAGAACAGCTCCTCCCCTTCCGGCTCGTGGTGGAAGACCAGGCAGACGTCTCCCGTCGTCTCGGCGATGCCGGTCAGGTAGCGGGCGCCGGCCAGGGCACCCTCCAAAAAGCGCTGCTCCCCGGTCTCCTCGTAGAGGCGTGCCAGGAAGTAGGCCACCCCCGCGGTGCCGTGGGAGAAGTTGGGCATCATGCGCTGGAAGTGGGGAGACATGGCCCATTTCGAGCCGCCGCTGTCCGGGACGGCGGTCGCCAGGAGCCGGTCGCCGGCGCGGCGCGCAGTCTTCAGCAGCCCGGGCCTGTGCAGCTGCTCGGCGGCGTACAGGAAAAAGAGCCCGATGCCGGCGGTGCCCCCGATGATGTCCGTGACCTCGTTCCACTCCAGCCCCTTGCCGCGCCGTTCGGCGGCCGACTGCAGCCGTTTCACGACCCGCGCGGCCCCGCGCCGGTAGCGGCTGTCGAGGGTGGCTTCGTGCAGTTCGAACAGCGCGAAGCCGATGCCCGCCAGACCCGCGTAGAGTCCTGGGTAGGCCCTCTGCATCTGGTCCAGTTCGGCCAGCAGGTAGTCGCCGCCCTCTCGAGCGTCGGCCAGGTAGGAGGGGTCGACGGTGCGTCCCAGTTCGGCGAAGAAGAGGACGACTCCGGGCACGCCGCTGTACAGGTTCGACACCACCTCGGGCTTGCTCGGGGTGACGGGCCAGACGCGGTGGCCCTCCTGCTCGATCCGGGTAAACTGGATCCAGCGGGCCGCTTCCAGGGCCTGTTGCCGGTAGGAGCGGTCCTGGGCGGGAAGGGCCGCGGGCCCCGGCAGGAGCAACCCGACGAAGAGTGTGGCCCCGACCTTCTTCCAAAACATCGACACTTCGAAGCGTATCCAGGCGGCTGGGGCGGGTCAAGGCGTGGCACGGGCATCTGCCCGTCATTCCGCCCTGCATGGCCGGCCTCCCGTTTGACTCCCTCTACCGCCCTGCGGTTGAATCGGGCCATGACGCTGCTCTGGCTTCCCCTGGCGATCGTACTCGGGGCCGCCCAGGACCCGGACGCGCCCATCACGCCGACCGAAGTCATCCGGCTGCTGGACGGCCGCGGGCTGGAGGCGTTCCAGACCTGGCTGGTCGATCATGGCCACGACGATCCGCATCGCGTGTTCAGCCTCGTCGATCAGGTCGACGGAGCGCCGGCGCTGCGCATCAGCGGCCAGGACTGGGGCGGCCTGGTCACCCGCCGGGCTTATCGCGACTACCGCCTGGTGGTGGAGTTCCGCTGGGGCCTGATCACCTGGGGGGGGCGCCGGCAAGCGGCGCGCGACAGCGGGGTTCTGATCCACTGCCGGGGTCCCTACGGCAACACCCGCGCCGACTTCAACGGCCCCTGGATGCATTCGGTGGAGGCCCAGATCATCGAGGGGGGAGTGGGAGACTTCATCCTGGTGGCGGGCCACGACGAGAGCGGCCGGCGGGTCGTGCCCCGTCTGACCGCGAGGGTGCGCCGCGACCGCGACGGGGAGCCCGTCTACGACCCCGGCGGCGAAGCCGAGACCTTCGAAGGGGGCCGCATCAACTGGTGGGGGCGGGACGAAGACTGGGAGGACCGGCTCGGGTTTCGCGGCCGCCGCGACCTGGAGAGCCCCGCCGGCGACTGGACCCGCCTGGAGGTGATCGCCGACGGGGACCGGGTGACCCATCGGGTCAACGGCCGCGTCGTCAACCGCGGCTCCGGCTCGAGCCTGACCGAAGGCCGCATCATGATCCAGTCCGAGGGGGCGGAAATCTACTTCCGCCGCATCGAGCTGCACCCGTTGCCGGACGACCGATGACAAGGAGGGAGACCTCATGAGACCACTCGCGAATCTCCGCGGCCTCGTCCTGGCTGCGATCCTGTGCTGGCTGGCCGCCGCGCAATCCCCGGCGCTGGGCCAATCGGACCGTCCCTTTCCCGTCGAGTACTACTACAAGGTGAAGTGGGGCCACTTCGACGAGTTCCTCGAGCTGTACCAGCGCAACCACTACCCCATCCTGGTGAAGCTGAAGGAACTGGGCCGCATCGTCGACATGACGGCCGCCACGCCCGTCCACCACGCCGGCGAGGCCACCCGCTGGGACTTCCGATTCACCATCG
>JBFGHG010000398.1:0-4296 GCA_041578395.1 Acidobacteriota bacterium | reverse complement strand
GGCTCGATCCAGGCGATCCGTCCGATGCGCGACGGCGTCATCGCCGACTTCGAGGTCGCCGAGGAGATGATCAAGCACTTCATCAAGAAGGTGCAGCCGAAGACCATGTTCGCCAAGCCGCAGGTCGTGGTCTGCGTCCCCTACGGCGCCACCGCGGTCGAGGAGCGGGCGATCGAGCAGTCGGTCTTGGGCGCCGGCGCGCGCAAGGTCTTTCTGATTCCGGAACCGATCGCGGCCGCCATCGGCGCCGGCATGCCGATCACCGAACCGAGCGGCAACATGGTGGTCGACATCGGCGGCGGCACCTGCGACATCGCCGTGATCAGCCTCTCGGGCATCGTCTACAGCCGGTCGGTGCGGGTGGCCGGAAACGAGATGGACGAAGCCATCATTCAGTACATCAAGCGCAAGCACAACCTGTTGATCGGCGAACGGACCGCCGAGCAAATCAAGATCAAGATCGGGTCGGCCGCCCCGCTGGAAGAGAAAATGACGATGGAGATCAAGGGGCGCGACCTGATCGAGGGGATCCCCAAGACGGTCACCATCACCGACGAAGAGGTGCGCGAAGCGCTCTCGGACGCCATCGCCACCCTGGTCAACGCCGTGCGTGTGGCGCTCGAGCGGACCCCTCCGGAACTCTCGGCCGACATCGTCGACAAAGGGATCGTGCTGACCGGAGGAGGCGCGCTGCTCAAGAACCTCGACCTGCGCATCAAGCAGGAGACCGGGCTGCCGGTGTTCCTGGCCGAGGACCCCCTCTCCTCCGTGGTGCTGGGCACGGGCAAGATGCTGCAGGACATGTCGCTGCTCCGGAGAGTGAGTCTGGAATGATCGGAGCGGCCCCCAAACGGGCCTTCACCTGGCTCATCGGCCTGCTGCTGTTTCACCTGCTGCTGTTGTCGGTCCAGGTCCGAACCGCCGACGACCAGCTGCTGCTGCGAGCCTTCGGCCTCACCCTGACGACTCCCTTCGCGATGGGGATTCAGTTCGTCACCTCTTCGGTCTCCGGATTCCTGGAACGCTACGCCTTCCTGCGGGGAACCGAGGAAGAGAACGCCCGCCTGCGCGAGGAGAATGAACGCCTGCGGCTGCGCCTGCACCAGCTGCAGAACATGGCGGCCCTGCTCCCGCGCAGCGCCGACTACCAGGCCCTGCAGCAGCGGCTCCAGTTCGAGACCGTGGTGGCGGACGTGGTGGGCCGCAACGCTCCTTTTTTCGAGAACCGGCTCTGGATCAACGTCGGGACCCGCAGCGGAGTCGCCTACGACAGCGCCGTCCTCACCCCCCGCGGGATCGTGGGGCGCGTGATCTCCGCCGGTCCCTTCAGCTCCGAAGTCGAGTTGATCACCAACCGGCAGGCGGCCGCCGGCGCCCGGCTGCAGGAGTCGCGCCTGGAGGGCGTGGTGGAAGGCGCCGGGGAGGCCTGGCTCACCCTCAGCTACATCCCCATCACCCAGCCGGTGCAGGTGGGTGAACTGGTGGTGACCTCCGGCAGCGACCGCGTCTACCCCGAAGAGATTCCCATCGGAACCGTGATCAGCGCCCAGCAGGACTCCCCGATCTACCAGACGATCCGGGTGCGGCCCGCCATCGAACTCTCCCGGCTCGAAGAGGTGCTGGTGGTGGTGGGGCGGAAGGTCGAACCGGCGCCCCCGGCCGACTCGCCCGTCCAGTCGGCCCGCTCGCCGGGCTCGGAGGCCCGGCCGGATTGAGCCAGCAGCTGCCGGCCACCGAAGTGCTGATCCTGCTGGCGGCCGCCACCGCGCTGCAGCTGCTCTTCTCCCTGTATCTCCCCCAGGCCCTGCTGGTCGACATCCCGCTGATCGCGACGCTGTACATCGGCTGGTACAGCGGACCGGTGGCGGGCGCGCTGTGGGGGTCCGCCTTCGGGCTGATGCGCGACGTGACGGGAATCCTCCCCCTGGTGGGCCTCAACGGGTTCAGCAAGACCCTGCTGGGCTTCCTGGCCGCCTTCCTGAGCCGCTGGGTGGTGCTGGAGAGCCTGGCGGGCCGGATGGCCGTGATCGGGCTGGTTTCGCTGGCCGACGGCCTGCTGATCTGCTGGCTGATGTGGCTGCTGGGCCCGGGGCTCCCCGGCCACAGCCTGCAGCTGCTGGGCCTGCAGTCGCTGTGCACCGGCGTCGCCGGCGCCCTCCTGTTCCGGGCGTACGACGCCTACCGCTTCCCGGAAAAGGATTTCCGCCAGTTGAAGTAACTTCTCGAGACCCACTCCGGAAGATCACCGAACACGAATTACAAATGTCGATATAATCGACCGGGGGACGGGCGATCCATGGCCATTTACCAGGACAATCGCGGCTTCGTCATGCGGTTGGGCTGGCTGCGCCTGCTCTTCGCCGTCACCGTGCTGATCCTGCTGGGCCGGCTCTGGTACCTGAGCGTGGTCCGCTACGAGCATTTTTCCGTCCTGGCCGAACGCAACCAGGTGCGGACCATCCCCCTGGTCGCTCCCCGCGGGCTGATTTTGGACCGGGAGGGCCGCGTGCTGGTGGAAAACAGCTACGGCTTCGACCTGGGCGTCTACCGCGACGAGGACCCGGACCTGGACGCCACGGGACGCTTCCTCGAAAAGGGCCTGGGCCTGTACCAGGAGGCCTTTCGGGAGCGGCTGGAGGCCGCCTCCTCCCTCAGCATTTTCCGCCCGGTCATCGTGCGGGAGAACCTCTCGCTGGACGACATCTCCTACCTGCTGGCCCACCGCAACGAGCACCCCGAGCTGGAGATCTTCAAGACCCCGCGCCGCATGTACCGCCACGGGCGCCTGGCGGCCCACCTCATCGGCTACGTGGGGGAGGTCTCGCGCGGGGAGCTGGAAACGGAGGAATTCGAGAACAACCGCCCCGGCGACCTGGTCGGCAAGTTCGGCGTGGAGAAGACCTACAACCTGCACTTGACCGGAGAGGACGGCCACCGGCGAATGCAGGTGGACAGCCGCGGCAAAACCCTGGACGAGGTGGACTCCACCCCCTTCCGGGAAGGCGAGCCGCTGCAACTGACCATCGACCTGGACCTGCAGATGGCGGCCGAAGAGGCGCTGGCCGAGGACTCGGGCGCGGTGGTGGCCCTGGACCCCAACAACGGGGAGATCCTGGTGCTGGCCTCGCGGCCCAGCTTCGATCCCAACCGTTTCGCGGCCCGGCTCTCGCGGGACGAGTGGGAGTCGCTGCTGGAGACCCCGGGCGACCCGCTGCAGAACAAGGCCCTGCAAAGCACCTTCTCGCCGGGCTCCATCTTCAAGGTGGTGGTGGCCCTGGCCGGGCTCGAGAAGGAGGTCGTCGACGAGAACAACACCGCCTTTTGCAACGGCAGCATCACGCTGTACGGCCACCCCTTCCGCTGCTGGAACCGCGGGGGGCACGGCCGGGTGAACCTGGTGGAGGCCATTCAGCACTCCTGCAACATCTACTTCTATCAGCTGGGCCAGAAGCTGGGCATCGAGCAGCTGGCCGATTTCAGCCGGCGGGTGGGACTGGGGCGGCGCACCGGCGTCGACCTGGTGGGAGAAGCCGCCGGGCTGGTGCCCACTCCGGAGTGGAAGAAGCGCACCACGGGCCATCCCTGGTACGCGGGCGAGACGATCTCGGTGGCGATCGGCCAGGGTCCGGTCAACGTCACCCCGATTCAGCTGGCGCGAACCATCGGAGCCGTCGCCACCGGCAAGATGCCGCGCCCCCACCTGGTTCGCGGGGACCAGCACTGGGGCCAGGAGGAGACCGGCCCCTGGCCCGGCTTCGCCGAGGAGCATCTGCGCCTGGTCCGCGAAGGCATGTGGCGGGTGGTGAACCTGCGCGGCACCGGCCGCGGCGCCCGGGTGGAGGGTTTCCAGGTGAGCGGCAAGACCGGCACCGTCCAGACCATCAGCAAGCGCACGCGCGCCAAACTGAGCGCGGCCAAGGCGGAGGAGTACGAGCCCCACGCCTGGTTCGTCGGTTTCGCCCCCCGGGACGATCCCCGCCTGGTGGTGGCGGTGCTGGTGCAGCGCGGCGGCTCGGGCAGTTCCGCCGCCGCTCCCGTAGCCGGACGCATCTTCCGCTTGTTCAAAGAGAAGATGGAGAATGCAACTCGGGTGGAGACGGTCCGCCCAGGGGACGCCGACGACTCCTCCTCGACGGCCGGGGGAGGGTGATGGCGAAATCTCGAATCTCCATTGTGGAAGGCTTTCATTTCTTAGGGGAATCGTGCGCTCTTCCAGGATCCTGACCCAGTTCGACTTCCCGCTGTTCGGCGCGGTGGTGCTGCTCTCCACGATCGGGCTGGTCGGGGTGTACAGCG
>JBFGHG010000397.1:0-4297 GCA_041578395.1 Acidobacteriota bacterium | reverse complement strand
GGCGGCCTGGACGGTGAAGGGTTCGAACTCGAGCCGCAGCGTCTTTTCGAACTCGAAGCCGCACCAGCGGCACTTGCGGACCTCGGCCGCGCAACGGCTGCCGCAGTCGGGGCAGGGCTTGCCCTGGACCCGTTCGCCGCAGTGTCGGCAGATGACGGCCGCTTCGGGGATCTCGCTGAGGCAGTCGGGGCATTGTTTCATGGTTTTCTCTCCGGGCACTCTTACGGCCGCCGCTTCCGCTTTCTTCACTCGGGCAGATCACGCCCTGCATGATGGCGTACTGGGGGAAATCCCCCAATTCAGGCGCGAAAACCTCCCCTGAGGCAAGGCACGGAATCTTGCTGTTGAACACGCGACTGCATCGAGATGCCATTGGGAATGGGAGAACTCGAAAGGGGGTTCCCCGATGAGACGACCCATGACTGTGCTGGTGATAGTCATGGTGCTGGTGACAGGATCGGTCCTCGCGGCTCGAGAACAGTCGATCAATCCCCAGGACATGAGCGCGCGCGACCTGGCTCTGCTGGTCTACCAGACCCTGGGCCCGGACGCCACGCGCAACGCCAGGTTCGTGGGGTCGGAGGTGTGCCTCGCCTGCCACTCCGGCCCGCGCGCCGTCAACGGCCGGGACTTCTCCGGCTGGCGCGATACCCTTCACGCCCGCCCCTTCAAGGCGGTTCCGGACGACCGCTTCTCGATGGTCGTGGGCGAAGGGATCGTGGCGGACTCCGACCTCAACGGGGTGGACGACTTCATCGACGGTCTGGACTTCAACGACCCCTCCATCGGCGTCTTCGAGGCGCAGAAGCCCAACGCCCCCATCCTCGGGTATTCCGACGAGACGGGCTACACGGTGACGATGGGGCCGACGGTGGTCCGGGTCTTCTTCGCCTGGGGCGGAAACGGCCTCTACAAACAGCGCTTCGTGGCGCGCATCCCGCTGGAGGAGGGAGGCACCACGGAAGGCACCTACGTCCTGCCCCTCCAGTACAACGAGGTCACCCATGAGTGGGTACCCTACCATCCCGAGAACTGGTACGACGGCAACGTCCCCATCTTCGGGCCGGGGACCACGGCTGAACTGGCCGCCCAGCGGGGACGCAGCTTCGACAAGAGGTGCGCCGGCTGCCACTTCACCGGCACCCAGGTGCGGCTGACCGCGGCCGGAGAGTACCTGGCCTCGGCCGCTCCGGTGGTGCTGTTCGCCCCCGACGCGCCCAACTTCTTCGATTACAACGGCGACGGGGTCACCGAAGAGGTGCACATCAGTTGCGAGAGCTGCCACGGCGGCGGAAGCCTGCACGTGATGATGCACGGCGACCCCAGCCTGATCGTGCAGCCCTTCGAGGACCTGAGCGCCGATCAGGCCAACGATGCCTGCGGCATCTGCCACCTGCGCGGCGGCAGCAGCACCGGCGCGCTGGGCTTTCCCTGGGACGACGCCGAGGACCACGGCTTCTTCGTGGGCGACGCGGCTGCTCCCTACGTCACTCAGAAACCCGGCCTCTGGCCCGACGGCGTGACTTCGCGCCAGCACCATCAGCAGTGGCAGGACTTCTACCGCTCGAGCAAGCCAACCTTCCAGTTCCACCAGGTGACCTGCTCGGTGCCACGACCTGCACACCAACAACCTGCACAACATCCGCGAGCAGGTGGAAGAGGAGACCGACGACGGGTCGCTGATCATTCAGACCCGGGTGGAGGACAACACACTGTGTCTGGCGTGCCACGCCACCTTCGGTCCCTTCGCCGGGATCAGCAAGGAGATGGTGGCCGACTACGAGGCCAACAAGGCGGAGATCGCAAACGTCGTTAGCGCGCAGTCCCGGCACCCCTACGGTCCCGAACGGCTGGTCGGTTTGAGCCGCTGCACCGAGTGCCACATGCCGCTGACCGCCAAGAGCGCGATCAACTACGACATCCACTCGCACACCTTCGAGGTGGTCCCGCCGTCCCGGACCCTGGAGTTCCAGGCCGAGGGAGGCATGCCCAACTCCTGTGCGGTGCGCTGCCATCGCAACATCGTCAACATTCTCCCCAACGAGATCGACGCCAACATCGGCAACTGGACCGAGGACACGGACGTGAGTCTGTCCCGCTGGCTGGCCGACGCGTTCGATGCCTGGTTTGGAGGTGACGAAGAACCCATGCCGTAGCACGGAAATTTCGGCCCGTGCATCCTTCCTGAGAGCCGCGGGAGGCGGGGCCATCAGGCGCCCGCCTCCCCGGCTTCTCCCCCCACAGCGGCTGGCATCCCGCGTGCTTCCGAGATTGCGGACATGAAGCAACGAGTGATCTGGAACGCAACGAGTTGGATCGGGTTCATCCTCCTGATTCTGGGGGTCGCCGGCAGTTTCGGCTTCGGGCTCCTGGAACTGCGGGGGGACCCGAACGGGCCCTATCGCCCCTTGCTGGCCTGGGTGCTGATGCCCGCCCTGGGCTGGCTGGGCGTGCTGCTGATGGTACTGGGCTGGTGGCGCCGGCGCTCCCGCCCCGCGCCCGACGGAGCTCCGCCCCGGCTGAGCCTTCCCCTTTCGGGCTGGGGCTTTTTCCGGGCCGTCCTGCTGGCCGGCCTGGTGAGCGTGCCGCTGCTGAGCTGGGGCGCCTTCACCGGCTATCACGCCTACGAGCACACGGAGTCGACCCTGTTTTGCGGGTCGACCTGCCACTCGGTGATGAAACCGGAGGAGGTGACCCACCAGATCTCGCCGCACGCCAGCGTGGAATGCGCCGACTGTCACGTGGGACACACGCCCCGGGAATACGTCGAGGCCAAGCTGTTCGGCGTCACCGAACTGATTTCGCTGCTGGGGAACCGCTACGAGCGTCCCATCCAGACGCCCATCCAGGTCATGGTTCCGGTGCGCGCCAGCTGTACGGGGTGCCACTGGCCGGGGCAGTACTGGGGCCAGCTGCACCGTGACTACTCGCACTTCATCACGGCCCACGACAACCAGGAGTGGGTCCTGAAGATGAACGTGAAGGTGGGGGGTACCTACCGCTTCGGAGGAGAAGGAGAGGGCATTCACTGGCACATGAAGCTGGGACCCAAGGTTCTGTACGCGGCCACCGACGAGAAACTGCAGGACATTCCCTGGGTCAAGCTGGTCGAGGCCGACGGGCGGGAGGTGGTCTACCGCTCGGAGGACTCGGGAATCTCCGACGAGGAACTGGCGGCGCTGGAAATGCGGGAGATGGACTGCGTCGATTGCCACAACCGGCCGGCCCACCGCTTCATGGCGCCCATCCTGGCCATCGACGACGGGATGCGGCGGGGGCTGATCGACCGCAGCCTTCCCGAAGTCAAGACGCTGGCGGCCGAGCTGCTGGCTTCGCGCGACTACACCACCGAGGAGGAGGCCCGGGAGACGATCCGGACGGCCTTTCTGGAGTACTACGAGACGGAGCACCCGGAGGTGTTCGCCGAGCAGGGCGGCGCCGTGCACAAGAGCGCGGCCGGGCTGGTCCTGTTGTACCGGCAGAACTTCTTCCCCGAGATGAAGGCCGACTGGCGGGCCTACCCGGACAACATCGGGCACTTCCTGTCGGATGGGTGCTTCCGCTGCCACAGCGGCAAACACAGCAGCGAGGACGGACGGACCATCTCCAACGACTGTTCCCTGTGCCACCAGATCGTGATGCAGGGTCCGGCCGACGATCCGGAGTTCGACCCGGACGGGCTCGAGTTCCGCCATCCCGTCGACTTCGGTGGTCCCATCCAGGAGATGGGCAACTGCACCGAGTGCCACGACGGCGGGCTGGGGAACTAGTGGTGTGGCGCGGGCATCCCTGCCCGTGATGGTGCAGCAATCAGAATCACGGCCTGGAAGGCCGCGCCACTTCAATCCGCGCGCAGCGCCCGGATGGGGTCGACGCGGGTGGCGCGGCGGGCCGGCAGGAGGCAGGCAGCCAGCGCGCTGCCCAGCAGCGGTTCGGCCCCCAGCAGCTGGAAGAGGTTGCCGGTGGCCATCACGCTCTGGAGCTGCAGAGGCTCCTGACGGCCCGTCAGCGTGGCCGAGCGAATGCCGTAGCCGGCGATCTGCCCGAAGGACGGGGAGGCAACCTCCTGCATCAGCGCGATTTCCGCCCTCGACCAGGAGCCGTCGTCCCAAAACGCGATCACCCGGGAAGGGTCGTCCAAGGGGAGGGGACGCAGCAGCACGGCGTGCACCACGCTGAAGATCGCCGTGTTGGCGCCGATCCCCAGGCCGATCGCCACCAGCGCCACCGCGGTGAAAGCCCGCTGGGTCAGCAGCAGACGAAGACTCCACCGCAGGTCCCGCCACAATCCGGACAT
>JBFGHG010000396.1:0-4307 GCA_041578395.1 Acidobacteriota bacterium | reverse complement strand
TCGAACTCGAGCGGGTCAAGAAGCTCCAGGAGGAGCCGGACAAGTCCTGGCTGGCCGGCTCGCGGGGCAAGGCCGTCAAGGTCGTGTCCGAACTGCTGAAGGCGCTTCCCGAAGATCACTTCTACCGGGTGGTCTTCATGCGGCGGCACCTGCAGGAGGTGATGGCCTCCCAGAACAAGATGCTCGAGCGCCGCGGCGAGCCCCTGGCGGGGGACGACGAGATGATCCGCGAGCTGTTCGAGCGCCACCTGCGGATCACGCAGTTCTGGCTGGCGCGCCAGCCCAACTTCGAGACGCTCTATCTGGACTATGCCAAAGTGGTGGCCGATCCCGAACCCGCCGCCACGGCCATGCGCGACTTCCTGCGCCTGGAACTGGACGTCGAGCGGATGTGCGACGCCGTCGACGGCCGGCTCTACCGTAACCGCCGCCGGCCGAAGAGTCCGGCCTGAGTGTCCATCTTGACCGTCTTCGCCGGGCTCCGATAGACTTTCGAACACGTTGTATTCCACGAATTCCCCGGCGCGCATCGATCGATCCAAGGGAATCGAGGGCCGGCCTTGATCATCGACCTCGAGAAGATCCCCAGATCGCTGTTCCCCTGGGGATTGGAGAGCAACCTCCGCAGCCTCGTCATGCCCTACAAGATGTACGGCCACTTCCTGGCGGCCTTGAAGTTCTACTTCCAGGCGGACGCGGCGTTCCTGTACCGGGGGACCACGGGTTGGGGCGGTGTCGACGCTGCGATCTTCGAAGGCGACGGGAATCTTCGTGACGACGATCTGGTCGAGGAGTTCGCGGCAGCCCGAAGGCCGCGCATCCCCAGGAGCGTCCTGCTGGCCCCGGTCCGGGCCAACGCCCGCCTGGCAGCCGTGGCCGGCGTCGCCCGGCGCGGCCGCGATTTCGCCTTGGGCAAGGGGCGCAAGCTCAACCGGCTCTGCACCCTGCTGGGGAACGAATTGGCGCGGCGCCAGGAGGAACGGCTCGAGCGCGTCCTGGACAGAATCAAGGAAAAGGTCCTGTCCGAACTCCGGCCCCGAGACCTGTCCTACCAGATTCTGGACGGCCTCCATCAACTCGTCCACTACGACCACTCTTCGGCTCTGCTCATCTACGACGAGGAGCACGGGGTCTTGCGGGTGGACGCGGAAAAGATCGTCTGGACCAAGTCCAAGAGCGGCTTCATCGGTCACGAAATAGCCATCGGTCCCGAGTTGGCCGGATCTCTCAGCCGGTGCAGCCAGGCCCGGATCATCCGGGCCGACTCCATCGCAGAGGCAGACCGTCTGGACCGCAGCCTGCACGACCTCCTCGACTACTCTCGCGGCAAGGGCATTCCCCGAGCCTCGAGCGTCCTTTGCGTTCCGCTGTACTTCGGAAACGACTTCCTCGGGGTCCTCAAAGTCGCCGCTTCCGAAAGCCGGGATTTCGACTCCTACGACGCCGAGGTCGTGGAGCGCTTTCTGCCCGCGGCCCGAGTGGCGCTTCGCAATGCCCGGGTCAAGGTATCGATGGAGAACATCGCCATGCAGGCCGAGCTGAGAGCCGGGTTGACGACTCTGGCCAGGGCCGTGGCGCACGATGTCAACAACGCGGTCGGCGCTATCCTGCCGCTGGCCGAACAGAACCGGGAGGACATCGAGGAGGGTGTCCTGGACGAACGGGAGCTGATTCGGGACCTGGACGTCATCATCAGCAAGGCGTCGCTGTGCAGGCGGATCTTCTCCAACATGCTGCGGGTCGGTTCCGACCGCGCGGGGCTGGGCCCGGTCGACGTCAACGAACTGGTGGGCGAGATGACGGCGTTGCTGGAATCCGTGGTCGGTCCCCGGGGAATCGAACTGGAGCTGGTGCTGGCGAAAGACCTGCCCATGATGCATTTCTCCAAGCAGCACCTGGAGCGCATCGTCTGGAATCTGGTCAGCAACTCGGCGGAGGCCCTGGGGCACTCCGGCTCGATCCGGGTCGTCACCCGCCGGCAGGGTGACGAGATCGTGCTGTCGGTGGTCGACGACGGCCCCGGTATCGATCCGGAGTACCTGGACCAGGTGCTCGAGCCCTGTTTCACGACCAAGCCGAACGGGACCGGCTTGGGATTGTCCATCTGCCGTTCGCTGGTCTGGCAGCATGGCGGCGCCATCGAACTCGAGAGCAGGCCGGGCCAGGGAACGTCGGTGGAGATCCGGCTGCCGACCGTCGTTGGCAACTGAGGACTTCGGGGATGACGATCCAGGGCCGGGATCGAATACTGATCGTCGACGACGACCCGGGCATCCGCCGGGCTCTCCAACGGATCCTCCAGCGGGCCTACGGTCTGGAGAAAGCCGCCGGGCACGACGAGGCGCTGGAAAAGGTCCGCACCGATCACTTCCACGCGGCTCTGGTCGACGTCCAGCTCAACGACGGCGACGGATACAGTCTTTGCCGGAAGATCAGGCGCCTGAGCCCGGACACCGATGTCATTCTGATGACCGGCTCCATCTCCACTCCGGACGAAAAGCTCTATCGGTCCTTGGAGGAGGACGCCTTCTATTTCCTTTTCAAGCCCTTCGACCGCCGGGTTCTTCGAGCCCTGCTGGAGCGCTGCCTGCGGCTTCAGAAGGAGCGCACAGCCAAGGAGACGCTGGCCCGGGAACTGAGCGAAGACCTGGAGCAGGCGCGCCACTTTCAGGAGAGCCTTCTGCCTGCCGGTGCCGTTCGGCAATCGGGTTGGCATCTGCTGGGGCGCATCGAGCAGTGCGACGCCCTGGGAGGGGATCTCTACTACTGCCAGGCCCTGCCGGACGACACGCTGGTCTTCGCCGTGACGGACATCGTGGGACACGGCGTGAGCGCGGCCATGTACGCCGGAATGCTCCGCTCCAGCCTGGATGCGGCCAGGCGCCGGGATCCCGAGCCGGAGAAGCTGGTCCTCGAGCTGCTCCACGGGATCGACTTCTTCGAGGATTCGAAGTACGCGACCCTTTTCTATGGCCAGCTCCACCCGGATGGCCGGGTACGGTACTTCAACGCCGGTCACCCTCCCGCTCTGTGGGTGCGGCAAAACGGTGTCACCGAGACCCTGGATTCGACCGGTTTGCTGCTCTCGAGCGCCTTTCGACAGCAGCAGCGTGAGGTCGAAGAGATCGAGCTCGCGGCGGGAGAAAGAATCCTCGTGTGCACGGACGGCGTGCTGGAAGCTCTGGATGGCGCCCACCGGGAGTTCGGACTGGATGGCCTCCGGACCCAACTCGGCCTGTGCAGCGGGTTGTCCCCCGAGGAAGCCATGAAGCGGCTCTCAGGGTCGGTTCTGGAGCATTGCAGCGGGAGGCCGATCGAGGACGATTTCACCTTCCTGTTAATCGATCGGCGTTGATCCGCCGATGGGGACGGCCTCGCCCTGGTCCTGGCGTCACAGCTCCGTCGGAAACGGCGTCAGCAACTCCACGCCGTCCGCGGTCACGAGGTAGTCGTTCTCGATCCGGATGCCGGCCTTCAATTCGTCCGAGTACAACCCGGGCTCGGCCGCGAAGACCTCCCCTTCCTGAAACGTATCGTCCCAGTTCGGGTTGAGGTGAGGTGCTTCATGGGGGAACAGGCCGATGCCGTGCCCCAGGTGATGGTCGAAGACCCCGGACGGGGCCTGCTCGAGGATCGCCCGCGCTTCGTGATACAGCTCCCGGGCGCTCTTTCCGGGCCGTACCGTCTGCTCGACGTGCTCCAGCACGCTCGTGACGACGGCCCACGCCTCCTGCTGCAGCCCGCTCGCCTCCGTGACGGCGACGGTCCGGGCGTTGTCCGCGAAGTAGCCTCGGAAGGCCGGGCCCAGGTCCAGGACGTAGAGTTCCCCGGCCCGCGCGCGGCGGCCGTCCCGGGGCGGGCCGCCCCGGGAGGCGCACTGATAGTCGTTGCCGGTAGCGGTCATCGGTTCTCCGAACTCCTCGACGGCCGCCGCCTGCAGCTCGTTGAACACCTCGAGCTCGGAGACGCCGGGTGCGATGATTTCTCGGGCGCGCCGGTACATCCGTTGGGTGCCGGCGATGGCTTTCCGGATCAGCGCCAGCTCGTCAGGGTCCTTGCGGCGGCGCAGCCGGTAGAGGTCGGGTTCGAGATCGGTGAATTCGGCCTCGAAGCCCTGCGCCAGGTGCCGTCCGAAGGCTGAAAACTCCACGCCCACCCGCCGCAGCGGCCGCAGCCCCCCGAGTGCACCGACCAGGGCTTCGGCCAGAGCTTGACTCTGGTCGTTGCGCAGGGTGGAGTGCCATTGGGCCGGGTAGGACACCACCTCGTCCGCCGCGGCCGCAGAGGCCTGCCGCTCCGGAGCGGCT
>JBFGHG010000395.1:0-4315 GCA_041578395.1 Acidobacteriota bacterium | reverse complement strand
GGCTGCGGGGTGGGCCGGTGCTCGTGGGCGAGCTGCCCGACGACCCGGCCTACCTCTCCTACGCCCTGGCCAGCACCTGCCTGAGCTGGTCCCTGGTCCAGCCCGAGGTGGCGCGGGTGACCCGCACCGTCAGCTACGACCGCGCCGGCACCGGCTGGAGCGAGGAGGGTCCGGCGCCGCGGGACGCCGAGCAGCACGTCCGGGAGCTGCGGCAAGCACTCGAGAGCGGCGGCGCCGAGCCTCCCTACCTGCTGGTGGGCCACTCCTACGGCGGCTTGACCATGCGCCTGTTCGCCCACCGCTACCCTGCCCAGACCGCCGGGCTGCTGCTGCTGGACCCGGCGGAGCCCGCCCAGTGGGTCGATCCGAAGGGGTTGGACCGGCGCAAGATCGAGGGAGGCTCGCGGCTGGCCCGGCGGGGAGTCTGGGTCGCCCGGCTCGGTCTGGCCCGGCTGGTGATCACGCTGGGCAGCAGCGGGGCGATGAGAGTCGCGCGGCCGCTGGGCTCATGGCTGGGGGGACGCGTGCCGCGGCCGGCCCAGGACCGCATGCTGGCGCCGCTGGGCCGGGTCCCGGCCGAGGCGCGCCAGGCGATGAAGTGGTTCTGGAGCCGGCCCTGCTTCTACCGTTCGCTGGCCGCGCAGATCGAACACGTCCCGCACTCGGCGCGCGCCGTGGCCGCGGCGCCGCTGGACGGCTCCCTGCCCTTGACCGTGGTTTCCGCGCCCAACGAGGACCCGGGCTGGCTGCCGGCCCAGCGAAGGCTGGCGGAGACCTCCCGGCGGGGCCGTCACCTGCTGGCGGAAGGAAGCAGCCACTGGATTCCGCTGGACCGCCCGGAGCTGGTGGTCCGGCTGATCCTGGAAATGGTCGAGGAAGTGCGCCTCCAGAATGGTCCGCCGCGTTGACAGCGCCTCGGCAGTGTTGGTAGCCTCGCCGCCCGATGAGACTATTCCAGACCGTCGCGGCTGCGGAGGGCCGATGAGCGGAGTCGCGGCCACTCCCCGGGTGAGCGAGCCGGAACTGACGCCACGGCATTTCTGCGCCGTGGTGTTTCTCGAGGAGAGCGGCGACAGCGACCCCGCCCGCACCCGCGTGGGCGGAGTGCCCCTGCTGCTGCGGCTGTTCCGGGTGCTGCAACGTTTGGACATCACCGAGGTCAGGCTGGCCGGGGGCCCGGTCCCTGCAAGAGCCCCGGGATGGGCCGCCCGTCTGGGGCTGCGGCTCTCGGCTGGCTCCGAGGCGGGCCAAGGCCATCCCCTGCTGCTGCTGAGCGGCAACGCGGCGGTGCAGCAGAACGCCCTTCGGGAATTGATCGACTCCTGGGGGGGCGGGGGCGGGTTGGAGTACGTGGCCGAGGGGCAGCAGGCCCCTGCGGTCCTGATCGGCCGGTCCGGGCCGCGGGGATTCGGCAGCTTCGGGGAGGCCCGCCGGGCACTGCAACCGGAGCGATTCGACGGGGAGCTGGCCTGTCTGCGGATCGACCATCGGAGCGATGCCCGCCGCTTTCACCGGATGGTCGAAAAGGACATGGTCAAGGAAACGGACCCCATGTTCGCGCAGTGGAACCGCAGAATTTCGATCCCGCTGACGCGGCTGCTGGTGCATCTGCCGATCAGTCCCAATGCCGTGACCTACATCACCCTGCTGGTGGCGGCGCTGGGGGCCTGGCTGATGAGCCTGGGCGGCTATTGGGAGATGCTGGCGGGGGCGGCGCTCACCCAGCTGTCGTCGATCCTGGACGGCAACGACGGGGAACTGGCCCGCATCAAGGTCATGGACAGCGACTTCGGCACCTGGCTGGACACGCTGTGCGACTACATTTCCTATTTCCTGACCTTCGGGGGGGTGACGCTGGGCCTGTACAACCGCACCAGCGACCCCTTCTACCTGCAGCTGGGCGCGGTGATGCTGGGGGGATTCGCCCTGGGGATGCTCGCCACGGTGTATCTCCGCAAGCGGCACACCGCCGAAGGCCGGGCCCACGAGTTGAACGCGGTGGTCATCGAACGGCTCGAACGGAACCGCTCCGATCCCGGCGCCTGGCTGGCGGGTCACGTGCGCCACTTCGCCACGCGCGCCACGTTTTCGTACTTCGTGCTCCTGTTCGGGCTGCTGGACTGGTGGTTCCTGCTGCTCGGTCTGGCCACCTTCGGGGCTCACGTCTTCTGGTTGGCGGTGCTGTACAACGCCCGCTTCCTGGAAGACTGACGTGGGACGGGCATCCCTGCCCGTCATTTCGGATGCCGGTCACTCCCGAACGATTCGTGGGTGAACCCGTCGTGGCGAAGCGGTGTCCAAGAGACCATGGACATCGGCACCTGGCTACGGCTCATGCTCGTGCTGTCCCTGGCGGCGGCGGTGGCACCCGCCGGCCAGGATCCCGCCGTCGACTTCGAAATCGTTGCCGGCCAGCGGATGGGTCCGATCGGCGCCCGCACGTCCGAGCCGGACCTCATCGAACGGTTCGGAGCCGCCAACGTCCGCCGGACCGATATCCACCTCGCGGAAGGGGAGTTCGTTGCGGGCACCGCCCTTTATCCCGACGACCCCACCAGGAAGCTTGAGATCGTCTGGAAGGACGACTTCCGGAGCGCGCCCGCGCGGATCTACCTGCGCGGGGAAAGCTCGGAGTGGCGGACCGCCGCGGGGCTTTCCCTGGGCAGCACGCTGAGCGAGATCGAAGAGCTGAACGGGGGGTCCTTCGTGATGGTGGGGTTCGGCTGGGATTATTCCGGCACGATTCTGCACTGCGGCGAGGGCGCGCTCACGGAACTGGGATGGCTCGGTCCCAGCGGCGAGATCCGGGACCGGACACTGGTGGTGCGGCTCCAACCCCCGCCGGGGGAAGAAGGGGTTCCGCTGGAGCAGTACCGGCGCGTTGCGGGCGACCGCGAGTTCCTCTCCAGCCACCCCGACCTGCAGAAAATCCAGCCCCGGGTCTACGAAATGATCGTCGAACTCGCTCCCGGAGGCTGACCCGGCGAGAAGCGTCAATGCAGCATTCTCCGGTTCGCGGAGCAGTTCGATTCGCTCTGGCGGGATTGGCCGCCGCGGCTGCATGGGTCGCGTACTCCCTTCTGGCGCCGCGGCTGGAAGAGGTGGCGGGGGTGGCCCTTCTGGCGGCCTTCCTCCACGCCTACCTCGCTTCACTCTTCGCCAGCGGCGCCCTCGGGGCCGCGCTGATGGGGCAATGGAGTGAGCGCAGCCCGCACTCCGCCTTTCGTTACCCTGGCAGGATCCGCTGCTGCGTGTTCGGCCTGGGCTTCGTGCTGTCGGGCGCCCTGTCCCTGTTCGCGCTGCTCAGCATGGAAACCATCGCCGAGGGCCGGGGGGAGTTCGGGGGACACCTCCTGGAAGCGGTTGGCTGGGGAGTGACGTCGTACGTGCCCGCGGCCGTGGCCGGCACCTCTTTCGGACGCAATTGGTCGGTGCTCGCCTCTGTCGGACTGCTCGCGGGCGGCGGTCTGGGCTTGCCGCTGCAGCTGCTGAGCCTGGAGCTGAGCCACGGCCCGGCGGTGGTGCTGGCGGGGGTGGGAGGTACGATCCTGCCGTTCGTCCTCTCCGGAACTGCCTGGGGGCGCCACCTGGCGGGGTCCCCCTGAAGGTTCAGAGAGTGATGCGCTCCCCGCGCACGGCCACGCCGAAGCCCGCCGACTCCACCCGGCGCCGCGCCTCCGAGTCCGGGTCCAGAGCCGGGTTCGTGTGGTTCAGGTGGATGAAGCGGACCTTGCGCTTCTCGGTGTCCGGCAGATCGCGGAAGCGCTCCATGCTGTGGGTCACGAAGGGGTGGGGGAAGCCGCTCATGTCCCGTCCGGGAATCTCGCCGTCGGCGAAGAAGGTGCCGTCCAGGTAGGCGCGGTCGACCTGCGCGATCCACTCTTCGATGCGCACCCCCTGCCCGTCCCATTCCTCCCAGCTGTCGATGTCGGGCAGATAGAAGAGAGAGCGTGAAGGACCCTCGACGTGATACCCGACCACTTCGGAGTACTCCTGCCGGTGCGGGACTGGAACCGCCGTCACTCGCAAGCGCCGCCCGAGGAAGACCGGGACGCCCGCCTCCAGGGGCCGCAGTTGGACGTTGCCGTAGCGGACCAGCTGGTCCCAGGGGCCGTTGCGGCTCAGGAAGTCCCGCATGCGGGGCATGGCGTAGACGGGGACCAGGCGGGCCCCCATCGCCTCGTGTCCCAGCTGGGCCAGGCCCAGGTAGTGGCCGATGTGCGCGTGGGTGAGGAAGATGCCGGCGAGATCCGGCGCGCGGGCGCCCGCCGACGGCGGGGCGATCTCGTCGAGCATGCGCAGCTGCTCGCGGAAG
>JBFGHG010000394.1:0-4317 GCA_041578395.1 Acidobacteriota bacterium | reverse complement strand
GCCATGGCGGCGTAGCCGGTGGTCTCCACCCGGTAGGGATCCCAGAAGATCCCCGTCTCGTCCTCCGTCGCCAGTCCCAGCAGCCGGTCCAGGATCTGCTCGGCGACCCCCTCGAAGCCGCCGATCTGCTGCAGCGCCACGGCCGCGATGGCCAGCGCGTAAGGATGCCGGTAGACATCCTCGGCCGTCCGGGCGGCCGCCAGGAATCCCCCCGCCCGCTCGAGCGCCCCCTGCACCTCGCTCCCGCCGTACTCGGCCAGGGCGCCGGCCACGTAGGCGGTCAGGGCGAAGACGTTTTCGACCCCGCCGTCCATCTCGGTGTGAATCAGGAAGCGGTCCGGCTGAAAGGAGCCGTCCTCGAGCTGTCGTGTCAGCAGGAAGGCAGCGGCCCGCGACAGCACGGTCTCGTCGATGTCGCGCACCTCCCGCGCTCCCGCGAAGGTCGACAACGTGAAGGCCGTCAGCCAGATCGCCCCGGGCGGGTCCCCGAAGGCGGAGAAGCCCCCGTCGGGCGTCTGGAAGGTCAGCTGGCGCTGGTATCCGGTGTTGACGAAGTTCTCCGCCTCGATGCGGATTTCGGGGCTCAACTCGCCGATCTCCCGCAGGTATTTTAGGACTTCGATGTCCGGCGCCAGGAAGATCATGTTCTGCTCGCCGCAGCCGTAGGGCATCATCAGCAGGTCGGACACCCCCTGCATCGACTGCGCCACCGGAGAGGGAGTCAGGGACAGGAAGGCCCGGGTGGAGTCGGCCACGGCGTCTTCGGGCGGGCGCAGCGACAGGTCCAGCGCGTCACCCGCCCGCAGGATCCCGTTCTCCACGCTCTCCACCGGAAACCCTTCCGGGACCACCCGCAGCGGCCGCACGACGGCGTCGCTCCCGCCCGAACCCAGGGCGGTGATGCGCACAGGAAACTCTCCCACCCGCTGGGGGCGGATGGAGAAGGTCACCGAGCCGGCCGCGTCGGGTCCCAGCCGGGTCTCGCGGGTGGCGGACTCCAGCATCTCCAGCCCGTCCGTCTCGGCCAGCTCCACCTGCACGGTCTGGTCTCGGTCCTGGTAGTTGAACAGGTCGACTTTCAGCGAGAAGCGCTCGCCGCGGATCACCGACTCCGGCAGCGACGGTTCGACGAAGAAGTCCTGGAAGACCGTCAGGCCCGTCTCGCCGAAGGTGATGCCGGGACTGCCCGGCGAGGGTTCCGGGTGCGTCCCCACCGCGGTCAGTTTCCAGCCGGTGATGCTGTCGGGGGCCTGCAGCTTCAGCCGGGCCCGGCCTTCCTCGTCGGTCAGCAGGCGCGGGTGCCAGAGCCAGGTCTCCGGGAAGTACTCGCGCAGGCGGGGCGACTCGGGCGCGGCGGCCCCCTGGCCGGTCGACTCGGGCGGCGGCGAGACGTTGATGGGGACGTCCAGGAAATCCAACTCGACCCCCGCCGGGATCGTCAGGTTGGGGGTGGCGACCACCACCAGTCCCAGCTCGCTGAACACGTCCTGCGCCCCCTGGGCGGGCACCGGCACGCCGAACGGGATACCGATCACGGGCGGAGGCCCGCCGCCGAAAAAGGGCTCGGGACCTGCGTCGATCAACTGCGCCACCGGCTGCAGGAAGCGCCGCTCGAGCTCCTCGAAGACGCTCGCCAGGTGCAGGCGGCTGCGGCCCAGCGCCAGCACCGACTCGTCCACGATGGAAACACCCAGCAGAGAACGGCCGGGAATCCCGGTGTCGATCAGCACTTCCACCGGGTCGCCCGGACGCACCTGTTGGGCGTCGAACGACGCCTCCAGCGTCGCCTCCAGGGGCACCTCGACCCGCAACGGGACGCTGTCGGCCAGCACTTCGTTGGACGGGTCCACCTGATAAGCCACCACCCGGGCAGCCGGGACCATGTCCACCGTCACGGGGAACGAAAAGCGGTTGCTCTCGGAGAAGGCGGACAGCACCGTCCGCCCGCCCGCGAAGACCTCGTAGTAGCGGGTGCCCGACTCGGTGGACAGCACTTCGAAGGACAGGGTCTGACCGAGCGCGGCCGGGCCGCTGCCGTCGGTGCGGATCAGGGTGAGGAAATTGCCGGCAGGAGAGAACGACCCCGCCACCCGGACCCTGGTGGACGCCTCCCCCTGCGACGCGTGCAGATCGGCGTAGGCGGTGCCTGCCGGGGCGTCCAGGTTCCACAGCAGCGCACCCCCCTGGGTGGTGGACGAAAGCCGGACGAGGCCGGTCTCGCGGCCCGAGAAATCGGTGAACTGGGCGGAGAGTTCCACCGGCGAGGTGACCGGCTCGCCCGAGGGGCTGGCCGACTCGACCCGCACCGGAAACGGAAGGCCCGGCTTGACGGTCCGCGCCAGCGGCAGGATCGTGAACACGACCGGCGTCCCGGAGATCACCAGCGAGTCGCTGACACCCTGGGTGTGACCGGTGGCATCGGTCACCTCGACGTCCACCCGCACGGCGCCCTGGCCGCCGTTTTGCGGCGTGCCGGTGACGAAGCGCACCGGCGGCAGCTCGAAGTCGAAGACGCCTTCCCGCAGCGTCCCCTCGAGCTGCGCGTATTCCTCCCAGACTCCCACCCAGCGGTGGGCCACCAGGCGGACGGTGCCCGTCACGTCACGCCCGTAGAAATAGCGGGCCGAGACGCTGCCCGACACCGGCTCGTCCACCAGCGCCCAGCCGGCCGCGAAGCCCAGGTCGAGTTCGAAGCGCGGCAGGACGTAGCGTTCCACCCTCACGTCGCGGACGCTGCCGATGCCCTCGCTGGAGGCGCGGATGCGCCACTGTCCCTCGTTGACTTCCGAGGCCAGGCGCAGCGAAAACTCGGCCACGCCGTACTCGTCGGCTTCCAGCTGCCGGCGGTCGATGCGCAGGCCCCGGCCGTCCAGAAAGACCACCTCCACCGGCCCGGGCTGCGGCCGCAGGTCGTTGCCCAGCTGCACGACCCGGCCCTGAATGGTCTGCGAGGGGCGATAGATGGGCTTGTCGGTCTCGATCAGCAGGGCCGGAGTCGAGGTCAGAGAGACGGGCGCGTCCAGCACGATGCTCCCCAGCCGCGCCCGCAGCGTGTAGGCCCCGGCCGGAAGACGGGGTACGGCGAAAGCAGCCGCCAGCTGCCCCGACGGCCCCGTGGCGCCGTCCAGCACGTGGGTGCTCGAGCCGGCGGCGTCGATCAACTCCAGGGCCAGCGTCCGGTTGGCGGGAAGGCGGGTCTGGTCGTCGAACGTCCGCACCGTCACCGAGGCCGTCCCGCCGGCCAGCAACCGGGCCGGCGCCGACAGGAGCGCCGCCGGCTCCGCGGCCAGACTCCCGCACACACCCAACAGCAACGAGACCCCAACCCACCACCGGCAACCGATCCGAGCACGCCTGGCCATACCAGCCCCCTGATTCCTCATGTGGTCATTCCTCGAACGTCACTCGGAAGTCCCCGCCCCTTGCCGCAGTACTCTACCTCGAAACGGAAAAGAATGCGAGAAAATTCGCACACTCGCCCGCCTTCGTTTGCTTTACACTAGGGACATGAAAAGCCGGATCGGACTCTGCCTGCTGGTTCTCTCCGCGGCCGCCTTTCAGACGCCGCCCACGGGCCGGCGGCACCTGCCCCCGCCCCTGCGGCTCCACGTTCCCTTCGAGACGGTCTGGAAAGCGGCCCGGCAGGCCCTGGTGGAGCGGGAGGAGGAGTTTTACGTCGAGGACCAGGCCCGGGGACGGCTGGCGACCGAGTACCGGGAGTTCAGCTCCGGTCCCCTGACGGAGAGCCACATCGCCAAGATCGGAGAGAGGCCGAAGCTGATCGACGGCGAATGGGTGCGCGTCGAGTACCAGCTGGACGTCGGCCTGACGCTGATCGACGACAAGCAGACCATCCTCACGGCCGACGCCAACGTCCGCGCCCTCAGCCGCGAGTTCCTGGGCGGTCAGAAATGGGTGAGCATTCCGTCCAACGGGCGCCTCGAGTCGGAGTTGCTCACCGAAATCGGCCGCAGCCTGTTCGGGCAGAACTTCTCCCTGGCGCAGCCCCGCAAAGGCTTCTGGGAACGGGAGCCCGGCTACCTGCCGGACGCCGACCTGGGCCCGCAGGTGGTGGGACCGGAGCGCAAACGCCCATGAGGCCCCGACCGTGAACAGCGAGGTCCTGGCCATCCTGGACGGCGCCCTGCGCTGGGCGCTGCTGGGCTTCCTGGGCAGCTTCCTGCTGCTGGCGCTCTACAGCTTCGTTCGGCTCCGGCGGCGCCGGGGCACGGCCGAGATCCTGCAGGAGATGGAATCGAACCTCGCCACCGAAGGCCCGCCCCGCCCCCGGCCCGCCCCGCGGCGGCTCGACTGGGG
>JBFGHG010000393.1:0-4318 GCA_041578395.1 Acidobacteriota bacterium | reverse complement strand
GGAAGCGGGCTGGTTCACCGGCCCGTCGCCGCGTGAAGCCTCCCCCGAAGAACTGGACCGCTATGCGTGGTACCGGGCCAACAGCCGCGACCGGACTCACCCGGCCGGCCTCAAGCAGCCCAATCCCTGGGGCCTGTACGACATGCTCGGGAACGTCAAGGAATTCTGCCTCGACTTCTATGCACCCGACGTGCTGGCCCGTTATCCTGAGGGCCTCGTGATCGATCCACGGGGTCCGGAGTCGGGGGAGGAACACGTCGTGCGGGGAGGCGCCTATTCCAGCCGGGCGGCGGCGCTGCGTTCGGCGGCGCGCGGCCACACCCGTCACCGGCAGTGGCTCGAGACCGACCCGCAGACACCCAAGAGCGTCTGGTGGTACTCGGACAACAACGAAGTGGGGTTTCGCGTGGTGCGTCCCTACGCAACCGGCGCACCGGAGGGGGAAGACCGATGAGCGACGAGGAGCGAGTCTCGCAGGAGAGGGACGACGAGCGGAGTTGGAACCGGCGCGCCTTTCTGGGCGCCGCCGCGGCGGCCGGGGCGATGCTGGCTGCCTGCGCCGAAGGGGCCGAAGGGGAGGCCGGGAGCGCGGCGGAAAGTGCCACGGCGGCGGCCTCGCCTCGCCAGGTGCCCGGGCCTCTGCAGGCGCCGGAGGGCCGGGTGTTGAAAGCCGGCCTGGTGGGCTGCGGAGGACGCGGAACCGGCGCCGCGATCGACTACCTGAGCGCCGGGCCCGGACTGGAGTTGACCGCCCTGGGAGACGTCTTCGAGGACCGGGTGGAGAGCTGCCGCGGCCACGTGAAAGAGCAGAAGGGCGTGGAGGTGGCCGACGCCAGCGTCTTCGTCGGGTTCGACGCCTTTCAGAAGGTGATCGAGTCAGGGGTCGACATCGTGCTGCTGGCTACCCCACCGCACTTCCGCCCCGAGCATTTCCGGGCGGCCGTCGAAGCGGGCAAGCACGTCTTCATGGAGAAGCCGGTGGCGGTGGACCCCACCGGCATCCGTTCCATTATGGAAACGGCGCGGCTGGCGGACGAGAAGGGGCTCAACGTCGTCACCGGCACCCAGCGCCGCCACGAGCGCAGCTACATCGAGACCTACAACCGCGTGGCCGAGGGCGCCATCGGCCGGATCGTCGCCGCCCGCTGCTACTGGAACCAGGGGCAGCTCTGGTACAAGGAGCGCGAGGCGGGCTGGTCGGACATGGAGTGGATGATCCGCGATTGGGTGAACTGGTGCTGGCTCTCGGGCGATCACATCGTCGAGCAGCACGTGCACAACATCGACGTGGTCAACTGGTTCACCGGCTCGCATCCCGTCAAGGCGGTCGGCCTCGGCGGCCGGGCGCGGCGCGTCACGGGCGACCAGTACGACTCCTTCAGCGTCGACTACGAACTGGAGAACGGGATGCACGTGGCCAGCATGTGCCGGCAGATCGACGGCTGCGCCAACAACGTCTCGGAATACCTGGTCGGCTCGGAGGGTTCGACCAACTGCAAGGACACCATCTACGACCCGTCGGGCAACGTGGTCTGGAAGTACGGGGACGAGGAGGGCGGCGAGGCCCCCGAGGACAATTCTCCCTACGTGCAGGAGCACGTCGACCTGGTCACCGCCATCCGGGCGGGAGAGCGGATCAACGAAGCCGTCAACACCGCCACCTCCACGATGGTGGCCATCATGGGCCGGATCTCCGCCTACCGCGGGACCGAGACCACCTGGGACGACCTGATGGCCTCCGAGATGCGGCTGGGTCCGGACCAGTACTCGATGGGAAGCGTCGATCTCGAGGCGGCGGTACCTGTACCGGGGACGGGAGACGGGGTATGATGCGCGAACGGGTTTTCAGCCGGCGGCGATTGTTGGGAGCGGGGGCGGCGGCGGGCCTCACGGGTCTGCTGGCCGGCCCCCGCGCCAAAGCCCGCGCCCAGTCCAACCGGGCCCTCCCCTTCCGCCTGGACTACGCCCCCCACTTCGGCATGTTCCGCCATCACGCCGGTCCGGACCTGCTGGACCAGCTCGACTTCATGGCCGAGTGGGGCTTCCGCTCCCTGGAGGACAACGAGCTGAGGGGGCGCCCCGTGGCGGTGCAGGAGCAGATCGGGCAGCGGCTGGAGAGCCTGGGGATGCGCATGGGCGTCTTCGTGGCCAACGCCGACTTCGGCCACGTCACCTTCGCCTCGGACGACGCGCAGGTTCGCGAGCGGCTGCTGGCGGACATGCGCGACTCGGTGGAGGCGGCCGCCCGGGTGGGAGCCCGCTGGATGACGGTGGTGCCGGGCCGCTTCGACGCCGGGCTGGAGTGGGACTACCAGACCGCCAACGTGATCGACAACCTGAAGCGCTGCGCGGAAGTCCTGGAGCCGCACGGCCTGGTGATGGTGCTCGAGCCGCTCAACCCCTGGCGCGACCATGCGGGGCTGTTTCTGACGAAGATCCCACAGGCGTACCTGATCTGCCGAGCCGTGGGCAGTCCGTCCTGCAAGATCCTCTTCGACATCTACCACCAGCAGATCACCGAGGGGAACCTGATCCCAAACATGGAGCGGTCCTGGGACGAGATCGCCTACTTCCAGGTGGGGGACAACCCCGGGCGCAAGGAGCCGACCACGGGCGAGATCAACTACCGCAACGTGTTCGGCTACATCCACTCGCGGGGTTTTGACGGGATCGTGGGGATGGAGCACGGGAATTCGAAGCCGGGCAAGGAAGGCGAGCAGGCCGTCATTGACGCGTATCGCTGGTGCGACGGATTCGCGCCAGGATAGCCGCCGCCAGCTTGGAAGACAGCCAGTCGGGATTGGAGCCCAGGCGGCTCTGCACGACGGTTCCCCAGGCGATCGGGAAGATCAGCAGGAAGAGCAGCAGCCCCAGCAGCGGGACGAGCATCAGCAGCGCCAAGACCGACGCGCCGCTGAGCGCAGCCCAGCCGGGGCGGTCCCGGGCGATGCGGTCGCCGAGAACGCGCACCAGACCTGCACTGCCGAGCCAGGCCGGGATGAGGACGCAGGCGAACAACATCCAGTCGGCCCACTCCTCCAGCGGGCCCAGGACCCCGGTCGCCTGGTAGAGAAGGAAGATCACCCCTAGGCCCCCGAGTCCCACCAGGAACACCATGCCGGGATGGGTCTGCAGTGCGCTCTTCATTCCGGCGGCGCGGGACCTCCGGAACAGCAGGGCGGCCAGCAGCAGGAGTGATGCCGCCGCCAGGGCGAACAGCAGGAATCCCGGCCAGGGGAGGCTGCGTTGTCCGGGAAAGAAGAGCCAAGGCAGTTCAGTGATCTCTCCGCCGACGTCCGCTTCCGGAGCGCGGTCGACCCGGCCGGCGACGGCGACGACCTCGTCTCCCACCCGGCTGCCGGGCAGCAGCGTCACGCTTCCGCCGGCCGCCACCACTTCGACGCCCACGCTGCCGGAGACCTCGACGTTGCCCCAGACGGCGACCGCTTCACTGGTCAGTTCCCCGTCCACCCGGATCGAGCAGAGGATGCAGACGGCCTCTGCTGCGACTTCACCTTTCGGGACGTGGATGGACGTGAAGTATTGAAGGTATTCGCGTTCAGGTGGGGGTTCCTGGGCCGGCAGCAGCCAGCCCGTCAGAGTCAACAGCAGAACTGCGCTCCGCATGGCTCACCTCACACCGAAGACTTCCCTTTTCGCGTACCCATCCGCTTCCAGCCCCGCACCACCGCCAGGGTCAGGACGACGGCGATGACGATTTCGGCGATCGCCTGGGGCACGATGCCGGGGATCAGGGCGGGGTCGAGGATGCCGGTCCAGACGGCGGCCCCGACCACCAGGACTGAGTTGGTCACGGTGCCGGCGACGGCGGCGGCGGCCAGCCCCGCGTTTCCCCGCCCCAGCAGCCGGTAGCCCAGGTACGCCGCCGGTCCGATGAATAGTCTCGGCACGACCGAGACGAAGGGGTGGGCGAAGATCGGGTTGGTGGCCTGCAGGAAGCTGAAGACCCCGAAGATCCCCCCCACCAGCAGCCCCACCAGGGGGCCTTCCATGACCGCCCCGATGATCGCCGGGACGTGCATGATCGTGGCGTTGCCCGAGACGTTGGGGACGGGGATGAAGCCCAGCCGCGTCGCCCCCAGCAGGATGGCGATCGCCGAGAGCATGCCGGCGATCACGATCTTGCGCAGGTCCAGCGGGCTGTTGGTGGGCGTCCGGCTCATGGGCTCTCCCGGCGCAGTTGGCGGGCCGATGGGAGTCCGGCCAGCGGTTCGGTTGCTTCGACACCGCTGACGATCGCTTCGGCCAGCACCTCGGCCGCCACCGCCCCGATCAGCGAGACGTCGGCCTCGGCTTC
>JBFGHG010000392.1:0-4326 GCA_041578395.1 Acidobacteriota bacterium | reverse complement strand
GGCCCGCAGGGCCTGCTCGAAGATCGACTTCGGGGGGCGCACCAGCCCGGCGCCGATCTGCCCCACCCCCGCCTCGCGGTGGGCGATGCCGGTGTTGATCCGGGGCGTGATCTGCTTTTCCACCACCTTGCGCAGGTCGATGCCGGTGGGCGTACCGCGGAAGTCGAGCGCGGGAATGGTGAAGTGGCGGTGTTCGGCGGCGGTGATCTCGTACATCTCGAGGGTGGCCTCCAGCGCGTCGGCCGGCGTCCCCGAGACGAAGGTGACGATGGCGGGGGCGGCCGCCATGGCGAAGCCCCCGATGCCGGCCGTCTCGGTGATGGTGCTGTCTCCGATGTCGGGGTTGGCGTCCCGCTCGGAAAAGCCGGAGAAGTAGAGGCCCCGGGGCATCTCGCAGGGCGCTTCGAACCAGCGGTCGCCCAGGCCGCTGACGCGGATGCCGAAGCGGGTGCCGTTGCGGGCCAATGCGGTGACGATGGTGCTCTGGTCGACGCCGTGCGCCGCGTCGGCCATGGCCTTGCAGGCCGCCATCACCGGATTGAGCGAGGTGAGCGGATTGGCCCCCATGAACTCGAGGATGCGCCCGAGGCTCGCGGCGTCCACGCCGCTCGCCGCCAGCCGCGGCGCGAAGAAGCGCAGCATCAGCAGCGAGCCGGCCTTGAGCCGGTTGTGCCCCTCGTCCCCCATGTGCAGGGCTTCGGCCAGCAGGCTCCTCAGGTCGAGCCCTTCGCCATCGGACAGGGCCCGGCCCAGCGCCGGAGCCAGCGTGCCGTTGATCCAGCCGAGCCGCTGCATCACCTCCTCCGAATAGGCGCCGTAGCGCAGCACCTTGCCGTACCCCTCGTTGAAGTTGGAGTAGGCGCGGTTGCCGTGGGTGCGGTTCTCCACGACGTAGACCTTCATGGAGGGAGACACCACGCCCGCCATCGGGCCCACCGTCTGGTGGTGGTGGCAGGGCTCGAGGCGGACCGCGCCGCTGCCGATCAGCTCCTCGGCCTCCTGGACGCTCTCGGCCCGGCCTTCGAAGATCAGCGCTCCCGCAGCGGCGCCCCGCAGCGGCCCGCTGGCGTCTTGCCAGGCGAGGGGCGGGCCGGCGTGCAGCAGCAGGTCTTCCCGCATGCCCGGAATCGCCCGGCGCGCCTCTTCGACTCCCACCAGCACCGGGCGCGCCTCCATCAGCCGCTGCACGGCCTGGCGGTTGGCTTCCTCGATCGAGTTCATGGATCGCTCCTACTTCATCCGCGAGAGGATTTCCATCAGCTGCCGGTCGCCACCGGCCGGCGGGCGCCAGTCCAGCTGCAGCACCTGGGCGCCTCCGGCTTGCAGGGCTTCACCGATGCTCTCCAGACCCAGGTTGAGCACCGCTGGAGACCGTTGCAGCACCGCGGCGTCGACCTCGCGGCCGCTCGCATTCGAGGCCGCCAGCTCGGGCAGGCAGGCCACCGCCTCGAACGCGGCCTCGACGGGGCTGGTGAACACCACCGCTCCCGCCTTCCGTAGCCGGGACAATTGTCCGCCGAGCCCCTGGGGATCTTCCTCCGTTCCCACCACCGCCGCGACCACCCGCAGACGGCGGCCGGATTTCCGCGCCCGGCCGAGGGCCGCTTCGATGGCCGGCGCCAGCTCCGCGGCGGGGTCGGGGTGCGCCCCGTCTCCCAGCACCACGTCCAGCAGCAGCACGTCCACGCGGGGGTCTTCCGCTTCCTGCAGCAGCCGCCGGATGCGCCACTGCTGGTCGATCATGGGGTGCAGCCGTCCCTCGGTGAACTCGTCGGCGCCCAGGTCGAAGATCCAGTGGCCGTCCTGCTCGCCGTCCGGTTCCGGGGGGGCGTCGAGGTTGCTGCGGACGTCCTGAAGCAGCGCCCGCGCGATGCCGAGGGCTTCCCGGGCCAGCGTACCCCCGGCGAACAACCCCCGCAGGTACCCCGGCTCCGTGCCGGCCTCCGGACCTTCCGCGGCGACGGCGGACTCGGGCTCGAGGCGAAGGGCGATCCCGGCGGCCTCCTCGAGGTCGAGCGCGAAGTGGAGGTGGCCGAGCCGCCGGGCGGGGGGCGAATATCCGGCCAGCGCGAGCACCACGGGTTTGGGGATCTGCAGGGCGTCCCGCAACAGGCGCGTCACGGCCTCCGCAGCCGGGGCCTTGGAGATGACGGCCAGCACCCGCGTGTCGGGATCCCGGCCCAGCAGCTGCAGCGCCTGCCGGGTGGAGGCTCCCCCCACTTCCGGTGCCAGGTCGCGTCCCCCCGTTCCCAGGGCGTGGCTCACGCCGCCGCCCAGCGCGTGGATCCGGCTGGCCACCGTCTGCAAGCCGGTGCCGGACGCCCCGATCAGTCCCAGCGGGCCGCGCCGCACCCGGTTGGCGAAACCGAAGCCGGCGCCCCCCACCAGGGCGGTACCGCAGTCGGGTCCCATCATCAGGAGGCCCCGCTCGGCCGCCCGTTGTTTGAGGGCGATTTCGTCGTCCAGCGCGACGTTGTCGCTGAAGAGGAAGACGTGCAGGCCCGCTTCGAGGGCCCGCCTGGCCTCGGCCGCGGCGTACCGTCCCGGGATCGAGATGGCCACGAAGCGGGCCCCCGGCAGCTGGCGCAGGGCCGTCTCCAGGCTGCGGGGACGGTAGCCGGCGCCCGATCCGGAGCGCTGCCGCATCAGTTCGTCCACCCGGCCCAGGGCTTCCAGCCCGAGTTCTTCCTTCTCGGCCCGGACCACGATCAGCAGGTCTTCCGGGCCGGCTCGTTCCGCCTCCCCGGTCCACAGTCCGCTGGCGCGCAGCAGCTCGCGATTCGCGGAAGTCCCCATCAGCGCGGCGGCATCGCGGATGCCCGGCAGCCCGCCCAGGTCGCGCTGCAGCCGCAGCAGCACCACCGAGTCGGCGTAGGCGCCTGCTCGAATCTCGGCCAGAATCACGCTCGGGATGATTCCACTGTTGCGGGCCGCTTTGCAACCGGGGCCGGGTGGAAGCCGCCCGACGGCTCGCATAGAATGGGGAGTCTGTAACAAAGGAAACGGAGCGACCCATGGCAGTCAGCAAAGATAGTTTCGAGGTCCGCACGACCCTGCAGGTGGGCGGGCGCAGTGTCGATTATTTCAGCCTTCCCGAGTTGGGACGCAGTCTGGGCCTCGAGACGGCCCGCCTGCCGTTCTCGCTGCGCATCCTGCTCGAGAACCTGCTGCGCACCGAGGACGGAGTCGCCGTGACCGCGGACGACGTCCGGGCCCTGGCCGGCTGGGACCCGGCGGCCGAACCCAGCCGCGAGATCGCCTTCACTCCCAGCCGCGTGATCCTGCAGGACTTCACCGGGGTCCCGGCGGTGGTGGATTTGGCGGCCATGCGCGAGGCGATGGCGGACCTGGGAGGCGATCCGGCCCGCATCAATCCGCTGGTCCCCTCCGAACTGGTCATCGACCACTCCGTGCAGGTCGACTCCTTCGCCACCTTGACGGCGCTCCAGATCAACGTGCAGCGGGAGTTCGAGCGCAACCGGGAGCGCTACGAGTTCCTGCGCTGGGGCCAGAGCGCCTTCGACAACTTCAAGGTGGTCCCGCCCGCCACCGGCATCGTCCACCAGGTCAACCTGGAGTACCTGGCCCGGGTGGTGTTCGACGAGCCCTCCAACGGGGGGCGCCTGGCCTACCCCGACACGCTGGTGGGGACCGACAGCCACACCACCATGATCAACGGCCTGGGCGTGCTGGGCTGGGGCGTGGGGGGGATCGAGGCGGAAGCGGCCATGCTGGGGCAGGCCATCAGCCTGCTGATCCCGCAGGTGGTGGGCTTCAAGCTGTACGGCAAGCTGCCCGAGGGGGCCACCTCCACCGACCTGGTGCTGACCATCACCCAGGCCCTGCGCGAGCGGGGGGTGGTGGGGAAGTTCGTGGAGTTCTACGGCTCGGGGATCAGCACCCTGTCGCTGGCCGACCGGGCCACCATCGGCAACATGTCGCCCGAGTACGGGGCCACCTGCGCCATCTTCCCGATCGACGCCGAGACCCTGAACTACCTGCGCTTCACGGCGCGCGACGAGCAGCGGGTCCAGCTGGTGGAGAGCTACGCCAAGGCCCAGGGCCTGTTTCACACGCCCGAAACGCCCGAAGCGGAGTACAGCGATACGCTGGAGCTGGATCTGTCCACCGTCGAGCCGTCCCTGGCGGGACCCAAGCGCCCGCAGGACCGGATTCCCCTGCGGCTGGCCAAGCCCGCCTTCGAGAGGGCGCTGGAGTCGCTGCAGGTGCCGGGCAAGAGCCGGTCTCGCGGCCCGGTCGGCCGCTGGGAAGGCGAGGGCGGCAGCGCCACGGCGGTGGCCGAGACCGTCAATCCCGGCGTGCGGG
>JBFGHG010000391.1:0-4330 GCA_041578395.1 Acidobacteriota bacterium | reverse complement strand
GATCGCCGACCTCCTCCAGGGAGAGGTCCGCCTCGGCGGCTTCCGGATCGAGAACCAGCGCCGGCTCGGGCTCTTCGGGCTCGAGGTCGACGCGCCCGCGGTCCTGCCGATGGTCGAGCGCGTCACCTTCGCCGAAGTGTGGGTCGAAGGGACGCTCGCAGGGCTCCGGGCGGGTCGCGTCGAGCGCCTGACGCTCTCCGGCATGGACGCCCGGCTGACCATCGAGCCGATGCTGGGTCTGGAGACCGGAGACGCGCACATCATCCGAAACGCCGGCGGGATCGTCACCGAGGACGCTCTGCGTTCGCTGATCATCTCCCACCACCTGCTGGGGACCCGGGAGTTCGCGGTGATCAACCACACCGACTGCGGCATGCTCACCTTCACGGACGAGCAGCTGCGCCAGCGGCTGGAGCAGGAGAGCGGCACGGCCAGCACGGTCCCGGCTGCCTTTCACACGTTCACGGATCTGCGCGCCAACGTGCGCAACCAGATCGCCAGGATCCGCTCCCACCCCTGGGTTCCCGACGAGATCCCGGTACGGGGGTTCGTGTACGACGTGAAGACGGGGCGGCTGGAGGAAGTCGTGGCGCGGCCTTCCAGGCCGTGAATCACGGGCAGGATGCCCGCGCCACTAGCCGAGCCGACGGATCATGATCCGGTAAGGGGACTCTTCGAACCCCCCGCGCCGGTAGGCCGCCCGGGCGGCCTGATTGCCCCCGTGGACGTAGAGCCGCAGATCCGGCGCCCCGTCGAGCCGCGCCTCGCGCGCGATCTCCTCCAGCAGCCGGCCCGCCAGGCCACGGCCGCGGTGGCCGGGGTCGACGTACATGCTCTGCACCCACCAGTAGTGCGAAGCCTTCCAGTCGCTCCATTCACGGACGGCGGAGGCACTGCCGACCGGCTCGCCCGCTCCGGTCTCCAGGACCCAGTAGCGCGCCCTTCCGTCCAGGCCTTGCCGCACGCCCCGCCGAACCGTCTCGCGGTCGAGCGCGCGGCCTTCCGCTTCTCGGGCTTCCTCGTGGGTGAAACGCGTGAGCAGGTCGAGATCACTGGGGGTGGCCGGGCGGACTCGATACATCTCGAGTCCCAGTCTATCCCTTCCGGTATCCTGGTCGCAGATGCGAGGGGTGTGGCTCGAGGAAGGACGGATCCACGTTCGGGACGACCTGGACACCCCGCGACCCGCCGCAGGCGAAGCCCTGGTGGAGGTGAGCATGGCGGGCATCTGCGGGACCGACCTGGCGCTGCTTCGCGGCTACGCCGGATTCGAAGGGGTGCCGGGTCACGAGTTCTGCGGGCGGGTGGTGCAGTGTCCCGAGCGTCCCGGCTGGATCGGCCGGCGGGTCGTCGCCGAGATCAACCTCGGCTGCGGCCGTTGCGCCCGCTGCCGGGCCGGGCTGCGCAACCACTGCCAGCGGCGCAGCGTGGTCGGAATCCGCGGACGGCCGGGTGCCTTCGCCGAGTTGCTGGCCCTTCCCCTGGCCAACCTCCACCCGCTCCCGGACGCCGTGCCCGACCGCCGCGCCGTTTTCACCGAACCGCTGGCGGCGGCGCTCAGGATCGGCGAGCAGGTGGGCCTCCCGCGCGCCGAACCGGTCCTGCTGGTGGGGGCGGGCCGGTTGGGACAGCTGATCGCGCGCGCCCTGGCCGCGTCCCCGGCGGAGCTGCACGTGGTGGCGCGACACCCGCGCCAGCGGGAGTTGCTGGAGGGATTCGCGGCGGCGATCCTCGCCGAGGACGCGGTTCCCGCCGGCCGCTACGCCGTGGCCATCGAAGCCACCGGCGGCCAGACCGGCTTCGAGCAGGCGGTCCGGGCGGTGCGGCCGCAAGGGACGGTGGTGCTCAAGAGCACCGGCTGCGGGACGACCCAACTCGACCCGAGCCGCCTGGTGGTGGACGAACTGACTCTGGTCGGCTCGCGCTGCGGACCGTTCGAGCCGGCCTTGCGATTGCTGGAGCAGGGGCTGGCCGCGGAGGACCTGATCGACGAGGTCTTTCCCCTCGGCGACGCGGTGGAAGCCTTCCGGCGGGCGGCGCGCCCCGGCGGGCGCAAGGTGCTGCTCCAGCCTCAGGGCTGAAAGAACCAGCTCAGCGGAATCCAGACCCGGTGCCCCCAGGCGGACTCGCTGTGCTCCGCCTCGGGGTCGTGAAGCCACATCAGTTCCACGTTCTGCTTGGCGTTCAAGATCGGGAGCATCGCATCACAGCCCGGCTGCAGCCTCTGCTCGAGTCCACGTCCACCGTTGTCCAGGTAGATCCGGATCGGCAGCGCGGGCGAACCCTCCTCGCGGATGCGCTCGATCAGCGGCGGAAAGAAGGCCGGCGACAGGCAGCCGGCGGCCGAGAAGACGTCGGGGTGCTCCCAGATCAGCAGGAAGGAGACCAGTCCGCCCATCGAAGCGCCCATCACCGCGGTGTGCTCCCGGCCGGGCAGCGTGCGGTAGGTCCGATCGACGAACGGCTTCAGGTGATTCACCACGAAATCGCGGTAGCTGCGCCCCAGCGGGGTGTCGCCGTACTCCTCGGCCCGGGCGCCGGTGTTGTCGACCGCCACCACGATCACCGGCCGCATGCGTCCCTGTCCGATCAGGGCGGTGGCGGTTTCGTCCACCCCCCAGTCCACGCCGTGGGTCGAGGTCGTCGGGTCGAAGACCTGCCGGCCGTCGTGCATGTACAGGACCGGGTAGTGCTGGCCGGGCCGCTCGCCGTAGCCTGCGGGCAGCCACACCAGGACGTCGCGGGGCCTCAGACCCGCGGAGAACATGCGGCGGTGCAGGCGGGCGGTGCCCGTGATGCGCTGATCCAGCGGGGCGGGCTGAAAGTCGAGGTCCTTCCAGAGCGTGATTTCACTTTCCAGCGTGGCATCTCCCGCCACCTCCCAGACCGAGTTGGGGGGGACGCGTCCGTCGTCGGTGAGAGCTTCCGAGTTCCAGCTTCCACGGGTGATCTTGTACTCCAGCCGGAAGCCGTCGGGCAGCTCGACCGTGGCGCTCCAGGAGCCGGAGCCGCCGGGCGCCAGGGCCAGGCCCCGCGGGTCCCAGTTGCCCACCGCGGGGTGGTTGCCGGCGACGAAGAGCAGCTCGTCGGCTGGCAAACCGGGCGCGCGCACCAGGAACGTGATCTCGGCAGGCCAGGCGAGCGGGGAGAAGACGGTGAAAGCGAGAACCAGGACCAGCGCACTTCGTTTCATCGGCAGTCAGCCTCCGTGATTGTGATCGCCAAAGTAGCTTCGCGGACCCTCGAACCAGTATAGTAGGCGGTCCCGGTGAACGGCCGGGACGAGCCATGGTCATGCGCACATCCTACGACGCGATCGTCTTCGACTTCGACGGGACCCTCATCGACTCCTCCGACTCGATCGTGGCCACCTTCAGCGCGGTGCTGCGCGAACACCGGCTGCCGGCCTGGGACGAAACGCGCATCCGGCGCAGCATCGGACGGCCGCTGCGGGAGATCTTCCGCCGGCTCTCCCCCAACGGCTCGCCCAGCGAGCAGGACCTGATCGACAGCTACGTGGTGATTTCCAAGCAGAACGGCCACGAGGAAGTCCGGCTGATGCCGGGCGCCCGGGAGACCCTGGACCGCTTCTCGGCGGGGACGGCCCTGGACATCGCCACCTCCCGCACCTCGCGCAGCACACACGACATCCTGGCGCGCTTCACCCTGTCCGAACGCTTCGCTGCGGTGGTGGGAATCGACATGGTGTCACGGCCCAAGCCGGACCCGGAGTCGGTCCTGCTGGCCCTGGAGCGGCTGGGAGTGGAGGCTGGAAGAGTGCTGCTGGTGGGAGACACCCCGGACGACGTTCGGGCGGCCCGCGCGGCCGGCGTGGAGCCGGTCGGAGTGACGACGGGGGCCTACGCGGCGGAGGCGCTGCGGGAGGCGGGCGCCTCGAGGATCGTGGGCGGGCTGATCGAGCTGTGAGGCCGGGCAAGCTCTGACTCGACGAGCAGTGCTTCCGGAATCACGGGCAGGATGCCCGCGCTACTTCCACTTCGACTTCAGGCCGCTGCGGACGCTTTCTCTTCCTGCCTCTGCCGCTGCACCGCCTGCCACTCCGGCTGGGGGTCCCGCTTCATCAGTTTGAGCGCCGCCCGCCCCAGCAAGGTCGCCAGCTTGCGCCGGGTGCCGCGGACCGCGCTGTCCGCCGACAGCCCGTAGCGCCGGTAGCGCGTCAGCAGACCCCGGCAGACGACCAGGTAGGCCAGGAACTTGCGCAAATCGGCCATCATCCCGAAGCGGCGCGAGCGGCGCAGGATGGAGCCGAAGCTGTAGAACTCCTGCCAGGCGGCCTCCACCCCCTTCAGGATGTCGGACTCGAAGTAGT
>JBFGHG010000390.1:0-4331 GCA_041578395.1 Acidobacteriota bacterium | reverse complement strand
CGGCGGGCCGGGGGCGCCCCTCGATCACGAGCGGATCGTGATCGTCGATTTCGGCTCCCAGTACACGCAGCTGATCGCCCGGCGGGTGCGGGAGCAGGGGGTGTACTGCGAGATTCTGCCCTTCTCCACTCCCTGGTCCGAGATCGAGTCCCGCCGCCCCCGCGGGCTGATCCTCTCCGGGGGCCCCCAGTCGGTCTTCGAGGACGCAGCGCCGCGACCCGACCCGGCCCTGTTCGGCTTCGAGGGACCGATCCTGGGAATCTGCTACGGGATGCAGCTGCTGGCGCTGCACTATGGGGGACTGGTCGAACCGGCCGGGCAGCGCGAATACGGGCGGGCGCAACTGAGCGAGATGGCCGCCAGCCCGCTTCTGGAAGGACTGGAGGCGCCGGCCACGGTGTGGATGAGCCATGGGGACCACATCCGCCGCCTCCCGGACGGCTTCTCCGAGACCGCCTCCACCGCCGGCTCCATCGCCGCCATGGAAGACTCCCGGCGGGGCCGCTTCGGCGTGCAGTTCCACCCCGAGGTGGCGCACACGCCGCGCGGCGAGCAGATCCTGCGCAACTTCCTGTTCGGCGTCTGCGCCTGCACGGGGGACTGGACGGTGGCCTCCTTCGTGGGCGAGGCGGTGGATCGCATCCGCGCCCAGGTCGGCTCCGAATCCGCCATCTGCGCCCTCTCGGGCGGGGTCGACTCGACGGTGGCCGCCGTGCTGGTGGACCGCGCCATCGGCGAGCGGCTCACCTGCGTGTTCGTCGACAACGGGCTGCTGCGGCAGGACGAATTCGAGGAGGTGCAGCGCACGCTGCGCGAATCGCTCCACTTGAAGGTCGTGGGCGTGGACGCCCGGCAGCGCTTCCTGGAGCGGCTGGCCGGCGTCTGCGACCCGGAAGTCAAGCGCAAGCACATCGGGGAGGAGTTCATCCGGGTCTTCGAGGAGGAAGCGGGAAAGCTGGGCGACCCGCGCTTCCTGGTCCAGGGCACCCTCTACCCGGACGTGATCGAGTCGGTCTCGGTGCAGGGCCCGTCGGTGGTCATCAAGAGCCATCACAACGTGGGGGGCCTGCCGGAGCGAATGCACCTGGAACTGGTGGAGCCGTTGCGGGAGCTGTTCAAGGACGAAGTCCGGCGGGTGGGGCTCGAGCTGGGCCTGCCCGAGCACTTCATCCAGCGCCAGCCCTTCCCCGGACCGGGGCTGGCCGTGCGGATCGTGGGCGAGGTGACGGCCGAGCGGCTCGAGGTCCTGCGCCAGGCCGACGCCATCGTGCAGGAGGAGATGCAGGCCAGCGGCTGGTACACGCGCGTCTGGCAGTCCTTCGCGGTGTTGCTGCCGGTCCGGAGCGTGGGGGTGATGGGGGACGGCCGGACCTACGAGAACGTGGCTGCGCTGCGGGTGGTGGACAGCCGCGACGGGATGACGGCCGACTGGGTTCCGCTGCCGGCCGAACTGCTGGCCACCATCTCCAATCGCATCGTCAACCAGGTGAGGGGGATCAATCGGGTGGTGTATGACGTGACGTCGAAGCCGCCGGGGACGATCGAGTGGGAGTGAGGGGGAGAAAAAGTTTCAAATCTCAAATCTCAAATCTCAACTAGATTTCAATGTTCAATGTTCAATGTTCAAACGGCTGAAGCTCAATGACTGACTTCGTTCATCTGCACCTGCACACGCATTACAGCCTGCTGGACGGGGCCAATCGGATCGACGATGTGATGAAGGCGGCGGCCGAGCAGAAGATGCCGGCCATCGCGCTGACCGACCACGGCAACCTGTTCGGGGCGGTGCAGTTTCATGACGCGGCCCGCAGACACGGGGTCAAGCCGATCATCGGGTGCGAGGTGTACGTCGCGCGCAACGGGCGCAAGGAAAAGTCGGGGCGTTCGGACCGCAGCAACCACCTGGTCCTGCTGGCTCGCGACGAGACCGGCTACCACAACCTGGTCCGGCTGGTTTCGCTCGGCTATCAGGAAGGGTTCTACTACCGGCCGCGCATCGACAAGGAGCTGCTGTCGGAGTACTCGGAAGGGCTGATCGGGCTGTCCGCCTGCCTGAAAGGGAGCGTGGCCTGGAACATCACCCGCGAACGGCGCGAGAAGGCCAAACGGGAGGCGGGGGAGCTGGCGGAGATCCTGGGTCCGGGGAACTTCTACCTGGAATTGCAGGACCACGGCATCGAAGAACAGAAGGTGGCCAACCGGGAGATCCTGGGGCTGGCGAAGGAACTGGACCTGCCGCTGGTGGCTTCCAACGACTGCCACTACCTGAAACAGGAGGACCACTTCGCTCACGACGTCCTGCTCTGCGTGCAGACCGGCAAGACGGTGCAGGACACCAACCGGATGAGCTACAAGACCAACGAGTTCTTTTTCAAGACGGGCGAGCAGATGGCGGCGCTGTTCGGGCACGTGCCCGAGGCGCTCTCCAATACCCTGGAGGTCGCCGAGAAGTGCGACTTCGAGCTGCGCGCCAACGGCGACGTCTTCCCCGACTTCGAAGTGCCCGAGGGGCAGACCGTCGACAGCTATTTCGAAGAGGTGGCGCGCGGCGGGTTCGACAAGCGCTGCCGCCAGCTCGAGAAGCTGGAGAAGCAAGGCCAGCTGCGCCATCCCCTGGAGGACTACCGGCAGCGGCTGGCCGACGAGATCGAGATGATCCAGCGCATGAAGTTCCCCGGCTACTTCCTGATCGTCTGGGACTTCATCCGCTTCGCCCGCGACGAGGGGATCCCGGTGGGCCCCGGGCGCGGCTCGGCCGCCGGCAGCCTGGTCTCCTACGCGCTCGAAATCACCGACGTGGACCCGCTGCAATACGACCTGCTGTTCGAACGCTTCCTCAACCCGGAACGGATCACCCCGCCGGACGTCGACATCGACTTCTGCATGCACCGCCGCGGCGAAGTGATCGACTACGTGACCCGCAAGTACGGCCGCGACAACGTCTCGCAGATCATCACCTTCGGGACCATGGCGGCGCGCGGCGCCATCCGGGACGTGGGGCGCAGCCTGAACATTCCCTACGCCGAAGTCGACAAGATCGCCAAGCTGGTCCCGCTGGAACTGAACGCCACCATCCCCAAGGCGCTCGAGACGGTACCCGAACTCCGGGAACTCTGCCAGAGCGACTCCCGCTACGAACAGCTGGTGCAGGTCGCCCAGCGGCTGGAAGGCCTGGCGCGCCACGCCTCCACCCACGCCGCGGGAGTCGTGATCGCCCCCCGGCCGTTGATCGAGCTGATCCCGCTGTACAAGTCCAGCCGCGACGAGATCATGACCCAGTACGCCATGAGCGATCTGGAGCGGCTGGGCCTGCTCAAGATGGACTTCCTGGCGCTCACCACGCTCACGGTGATCCATCAGACGCTGGAGCAGCTGCACGGCCAGCTGGGGGTCGAGCTGGACCTCTCTCAGCTGGCGCTGGACGACGCGGACACGTTCCGGCTGTTTTGCGAAGGCCGCACCTCGGGCATCTTCCAGTTCGAGTCCTCGGGGATGCGGGACATCCTGCGGCGGCTGCAGCCGGACCGCTTCGAAGACCTGATCGCGCTCAACGCGCTCTACCGGCCCGGCCCCATCCAGGGCGGCATGATCGACGACTTCATCAACCGCCGCCACGGCCGCGTCAAGATCGAGTACGACCTGCCCCAGCTCGAGGAGGTGCTCGAGGAGACCTACGGCGTCATCGTCTACCAGGAGCAGGTGATGCAGATCGCCAGCACGGTGGGCGGCTTCTCGCTGGGAGGCGCCGACCTGCTGCGCCGGGCCATGGGCAAGAAGAAGAAGAAGGTCATGGCGGAGCAGCGCCGCAAGTTCCTGGCGGGCGCCAAAGAACGGGGGGTGGACGCCGCCAAGGCCCGCAAGATCTTCGACCTGATGGAGCAGTTCGCCGGCTACGGCTTCAACAAGAGCCACTCGACGGCCTACGCCCTGCTCGCCTACCAGACCGCCTACCTGAAGTCTCACTACCCGGTGCAGTTCATGGCCGCCATGCTCACTTCGGAAATGTCCAACACGGACAAGGTGGTCAAGTACCTGGGCGAGTGCAAGGAAATGGGCATTGCGGTGCTGCCCCCCGACATCAACTCCAGCGAACTGCACTTCAAGGCGAACGGCGACAAGATCGTCTTCGGGCTGGCGGCCATCAAGAACGTGGGGGAGACGGCCATCCGGAGCCTGCTGGAAAACCGCCGCCAGGAGGGGCGCTTCACCGATCTGTACCAGTTCTGCGAGCGGGTCGATTTGCGGGTCGTCAACAAGCGGGTGCTGGAAGCCCTGATCAAGGCGGGCACCTTCGACTCTCTGGGCCACGCCCGCAAGTCGCTCTTCGAGGT
>JBFGHG010000389.1:0-4336 GCA_041578395.1 Acidobacteriota bacterium | reverse complement strand
TTTCTTCGAGGGTACGGGGTGCAGGGGGGCAGCCACGGCCGCGGCTTCGGCCACGCCCACGCCATCCCGGGTTTCGGCGCCTCGTTCAAGAAGGCGGTCAAGGAGAGCCCCCCCTGGTCGGTGGGCATGAGCGGCTTCGGGGAGTGTCTGGCCTACGAGGACAACTTCTGCCGCATCGACGGCAACCGGGTGGACAACTGGGGCATCCCGGTGCTGCACATCGACGCCAGATTCCGCGACAACGAGCGCGCCATGTTCGAGGACATGATCCAGACCTGCATGGAGCTGCTGGAAGCCGCCGGAGCGGAACACGTGCGGGAGTACCGCGACTACTCCACTCCCGGCCTGGCCATCCACGAGGTGGGCACCGCCCGCATGGGCGACGACCCAGAGACATCGTTCTTGAACCGCTGGAACCAATCCCACGACGTCCCCAACGTCTTCGTCACCGACGGCTCCTGCTACCCCTCCGCCGCCTGTCAGAACCCCACACTGACCCTGATGGCACTGACGGCAAGGGCCAGCGACTACCTGGTCGACCAGTTCAAAACCGGCAACATCTAGCCGTTTGAACATTGAGAATTGAACATTGGAATTTACTTGAAAATTGAGATTTGAGATTTGAGATTCACCACCACTGACCAATTCGACGCCCTCATCGTCGGCTCCGGCGCCACCGGCGGCTGGGCCGCCAAGAAGCTCACCGAAGCCGGCCTGAGCGTGGCCGTGATCGAGGCCGGCCGCACGCTGGACCCGGCCACCGACTTCACCGAGCACAAGCTCCCCTTCGACACGCCCTTGAGAAACAGCATGCTGGCCCGCGCCAGGCGCGAGGCCCAGCCGATTCAGAAGCACTGCTACCAGTGCGACGAGCTGACCAGCCACCTGTTCATCGACGACACCGAACACCCCTACACCACGCCGGCCGACCGGCCCTTCTACTGGATCCGGGGCCGGCACGTGGGAGGCAAGTCGATCACCTGGGCGCGGCAGAGCTACCGGCTCAGCGACTACGACTTCAAGGCGGCCAGCCGCGACGGGTACGGTGCCGACTGGCCTCTCTCCTACGCCGATCTGGCGCCTTACTACGACGAGGTGGAAGAGTTCGTGGGCATCAGCGGCATGGAGGAGGGCTTGCCGCAGCTGCCCGACAGCCGCTTCCTGCCTCCCATGCACCTCTCCTGCGGCGAATGGCTGCTTCGCAACGCGATCCGGGAGAAATTCGGGCGAACGCTGACCATCGGGCGGGTGGCCATCTTGACCCGCGCCCACCAGGGCCGTGCGGCCTGCCACTACTGCGGTCCCTGTTCGCGCGGCTGCTCGACGGGCTCCTACTACAGCAGCCCCTCCTCTACGCTGCCCGCAGCGGAGGCCACCGGGCGGCTCACCCTGCTGAACAACAAGCTGGTCAGCCACGTCACCGTGGACGAAAACGGCAAGGCCCGCGGCGTGTGGTGCGTGGACCGGCTGACCCGCAATCACTCGGAGGTGCGCGGCCGGGTGATCGTGCTGTGCGCTTCCACGCTGGAGTCGACCCGCATCCTGCTCAACTCCACGTCGCCGCACTGGCCGGAAGGGCTGGGCAATTCGAGCGGCGTGCTGGGCCACTACCTGATGGACCACATCCAGGGCGGCCGGGCCAGCGGTACGCTGCCGATGCTGGCCGGGGTCCCCGATTCGCGCGGCAATCGTCCCAACGGGATCTACATCCCGCGCTTCCGCAACCTCGAAGAGCGCCACCCCGGCTTTCTTCGAGGATACGGCTTTCAGGGAGGCGCCCAGGACATCGGCTGGGGTCACGCCAACTTCCTGCCCGGCTTCGGGGCCGGCTTCAAGCAGGCGGTCAAGGAGACCTCCCCCTGGTTCATCAACCTGGTCGGTTTCGGCGAGTGCCTGCCCTACCGGGACAACTTCTGCCGCATCGACGGGACGCGGGTGGACAACTGGGGCATCCCGGTGCTGCACATCGACGCCCACTACCGCGACAACGAGCGGGCCATGATCGAGGACATGTCGGTCACCGCGGCGGAGATGCTGGAGGCGGCCGGCGCCGAAAACGTCCGCGCCTACGCCGGCATCACGGTGCCGGGCCTGGCCATTCACGAAGTCGGCACGGTGCGCATGGGGGACGACCCTCAGACCTCCTACCTCAACCGCTGGAACCAGTCGCACGAGGTGGCCAACGTGTTCGTGACCGACGGCTCCTGCTATCCCTCGTCGGCCTGTCAGAACCCCACGCTCACGCTGATGGCGCTCACGGCGCGGGCCTGCGACTTCCTGATCGAGCAGCGCCGGCAGGGAAGTCTCTGAGTCTCGATCTCGGGATTCAGATCTTCAGGTTGCTCAAGTACTGGTAGCTCTTCGTCAGACTGTCCAGCGGGTCGCCCGGGGTCTGGTCCTGCTCCACGAAGTAGTAGCGCACGCCGATTTCCCCGGCGGTCTTCAGGATGGCGGGGAAGTTCAAAGCGCCCGACCCGACTTCCCTGAAATCGTCCGCTTCGACCTCCGATTCCTGGTAGGTGTGGGCCGCGTCCGGGGCGCGGTCCTTCAGGTGCAGGGAAGGGACGCGTCCTGAAAAGCGGCGCAGCGCCTCGACCGGGTCCAGGTTCGAGGCGGCCAGCCAGAAGACGTCCAGCTGCCAGTGCACGAGTTGCGGATCGAAGCGGGCCGCGAGCAGTTCGAAGGGGACTTCGCCCTCGAGCGGCTCGAACTCGAAGGAGTGGTGGTGGTACGCGAGCTGGAGGCCCGCCGCCTTGCACCGGGCCCCGGCTTGGTTCATCCGGTCGGCCAGGGAGCGGTAGAAGTCCAGCGTCGTCCGCTCCTGCGCCTGCACGTAGGCGATCACCATCTGCGACAGCCCGTGCTCGGCGGCCAGCTCGACCGCCTGCTCCCAGCTTTCCAGGCCGCCCCGCGTTTCCGGCGGCCAGTGCCGGTCGCTGCCCGTGATCAGCGGCAGCGGGAAGTGCCCGCTGACGGGAGTGAGCCCGTGCTCGGCCAGCAGGGGGGCGATCCCGGGCATCATCTGGCTGAGCACCTCGACGTGCCGGTAGCCGATGCGGGCGACGGCTTCCAGAGCCGCGTCCGCGTCCTGCTGGATCTGATCGCGCAGCGTGTAGAGCTGGACGCCCAGGGGGTGCTCGAAGCCGGGGGCGGGCCCGGCGCCGGCGGTCTGCGTGCGGCAGGCGGCGGCCCAGGCGCCCGCCAGCAGGGAAGCGCTCTGGATGAACCGGCGGCGGGAGGTCTTCTTCGATGTCATCGCGGCGCAAGGCTAGTCCGCCACTTCCCTCGAGGTCAAGAGGCCCGCGGCTTGTGAGCACGGTTGCTTTGCCCCTGCCGAGCCAGCGGGTATCGTATGGGGATGACACGGAAGCTCCTGCTGATCTGGCTCCTTGGCGCGCTTGCAGGGACGTCCGGCTGGGCCGGGCGGATGACCTTTCCCCATTACGGTGACGGCGGCGGCCTCTCGATGGCCTTTTCCATCAGCAACCTGTCGGCCGAGACGGCGCGGGGGCGGCTGGCGTTTTTCGACTCCGAAGGCCAGCCGCAGGTCCTGCCGCTGGCCTCCGGTCCCGCCGCCGAGCTGCCGCTCGAGCTGGCCCCCCAATCGTCGTTCGTGGTCCGCACCGACGGGAGTTCGGCTCCCGTGCGCTCGGGTTTCGCGGTGCTCGAGATGGACCAGGACGAGATCAGCGCGGTGGCTTTTTTCGGCTTCCGTGCCGGCGGCGAGGCCGGAATCTTCCCGGCGCAGGAAGGCGAGCGCTTCGGCGTCTTCGTGGAGCGGGCGGGCGGCGTCGACAGCGGCGTGGCGGTGGTCCGCTCCGGTGCGGCCGCGGTGACGGCCCGGTTTTACGACGAAACCGGCCTGCTGGTGGGCGAGGCGGAAGTGCCCCTCGAGGGCCGCTACGTGGCCCGCCTGGTGGGCGACCTGTTTCCGGCGCTCCCCGCGCTGTTTCAGGGAGTCCTGCGGCTGGAGTCGGCGGAGCCGTTTCGGGTCACCGCGCTGCGCTTCGGTCCCGCACTGCTGACCGCCCTGCCGCTGGTGCCGGAAGGTGCCACCGACGTCGGTGCCGAGGCGGAAAAGCTGCTGGCGCGGCGCTCCCGCAGCCTCCTCGGACTCGAAGGCCCGCTCGAGAGGCGAGCCACCGCCGCCGACTACGTGCCGCGCGAGGAAGCCACCGCGATGCAACGCCAGCTGCTGGCCCCGGGACTGCAGGCGGAATACGTCACGCGCAACCTGGCGTCTCCGGCCGAGATGATGGTCTTCTACCCCAACGACCTCGAATACACCCACTTGGTGCTGTGCATCGAGGAGAGCCGGCGCGGGACGACCCCGACC
>JBFGHG010000388.1:0-4343 GCA_041578395.1 Acidobacteriota bacterium | reverse complement strand
GAGGTCTTCGTCGACGGTTCGCTGCACACGACCTTTCACACCAGCTGCTCGGTCGAGATCGGCCCCGGCACCGTCCAGGGCGACTTCCTGGTCGCGGAAGCCTACAGCCGCAACGGCGGCCTGATGTGCCCCATTCCCTGAACCAGACGTGGCACGGGCATCCCTGCCCGTGATGGTCGGCGATCAGAATCTCGCGGCCGCGCCACAGCGAATTATTCTGCGGCAGTCTACAATCGGTGCGATGGAGATCACCCGCTCCTCGCAGGTCCGCATCCCCGCCCAGGTGCTGTACCGGGAGCTGGGAGACGAGACCGTCCTGCTCGACCCGGAGAGCGGGGTCTACTACGGGTTGGACGCCGTGGGGACGCGCCTCTGGACGCTGCTGACGGAGACCCCCCGGGTGGCGGCTGTCCACGAGCGGCTGATGGAGGAGTTCGAAGTCGCTCCGGACCGTCTCTGGCAGGACCTCACCGATTTCCTGGCCGAACTCGAGCAGAAGGGGCTGATCCATGTCGAGGCTGACTGAACTGACGGCCGCCGACTGGAGGCTGCTGCTGGCGGCGGTGCTGTGGCTGCCCGTGGTGCGGCTGGGCCTTCGCTCCCTCGGCTTGCGGCGCGTCCGCCGGCTGCTGGGCCTGAGTGCCGGACGGGAGGGAGCGACGCCGCCTCGACAGCTGGCCGAGCGGACCGATCGCCTGGTCCGGGCGGCGGCACGCCGTCATCCGCTCTCATTCACCTGCCTCGCCCGCGCCCTGGTGGTGCAGAGGCTGCTGGCGGCCCGGGGCTGGAAGTCCGAACTGCGGATCGGAGTCCGCTCCCTCGGGGGCACGCTCGAAGCCCATGCCTGGGTGGAGTGTGCGGGTACGCCGCTGGGCGAAGGGCCCGAAGTCGGGGACCGGTTCGCGCCCCTGCGGTCCGGGGCCGCGCCGCCGTGAGCGGTGTGGCGGGCGCATGCGACCTGGGAGGCGGCCGGCTCGACCCATCGCAGGCCGAAGGGATGCGACCCGGGATCGAGTACCGCGGAGGGGACGGGTCGGGGCTCTGGCACGATTCCTCTTTCGCCGTCATGCACTGTCAGTTCGACAGCACCCCGGAGAGCGAGCCGCAGCCGCTGGCCGCCGACGGCCTGGTCCTGGCCGCCGACGCCAGGCTGGACAACCGCCTGGAGCTGTTGCAGCGGCTCGAAGACGAGGGGGTGCGGCTGGCGGAGGACGCCTCCGACGCCCGCTTGATCCTGGCCGTCTCCCGGCGGTGGGGCCGCTCGGGCGTGCGGCTGCTGGTGGGCGATTTCGCCTTCGCTCTCTGGGACCCTTCCCGCCGCCGGCTGCAGCTGGCCCGTGACACCGCCGGCATGCGTCCCCTCTACTATGCCAGGCGGCGAGACCGGCTCTACTTCGCCTCGAGCCTCCGCGCGCTCACCGAAGTCCTGCCTCCGCAGCCCCTGAACCATGCGCTGCTGTGGCGGTTCTTGAACAACGATTTCGAGCCCTGGCTGGCTGCCACGGTGCTGGCGGGAGTGGACCGGGTCCCCCCGGCGCATCTGCTCGAGGCCTCCCCGGGCGGGTTCTCGATCGAACTGTACCACCGCTTCGGCGCCCACCCTCCCCCCGCCCGTAGCGAGACGGAATGGGTGGAGGGGTTTCAGGGGGTGCTGGACGAGGCGCTGCGGGCGCGATTGCGCAGCCGGACGCCGGTGGCGATGATGGTGTCGGGCGGGCTCGATTCGTCCGCGCTGGCGTGCTCGGCGCGGGAGCTGGGCCGGAAGCGGAGCAGGGCGGAGATCCGGCTGCACACGGCGGTCTACCGAAAGACCCCCGGCGCGGACGAACGGCAATTTTTTCAGTCCGTGGCCGAAGCGTGCCCCTCTTTTGCCGTGGTCCCCGTCCCGGCCGACGAGCTGTGGGCGTTGCGCGAGTCGGGTGACGAGCGGGGATTTCCGCTGGACGAGCCCGAGATCTCACTGCTGCGCAGCCACGGCCGGACGCTGCTCGAGTCCGCCTCGGACGGGGGTTGCCGGGTCGTGATCACGGGGGAAGGGGCCAACCAGCTGTTCTGCCACGGCGTCTACCCGGTGGCTCCGCTGATGCAGTCGCTGGGATGGGGCGACCTGTGGCGGGAGGCGAGGCACTTTCGACGCCTGAGCCGGGCTCCCTGGCACAAGCTTTGCTTTTACTTCAGCGAGCCGCGTCTCCCCGACCGGTGGGTACGGGAGCTGCGGAGACGGTTTGGCGGCGGGCCGGTGGTGATGCCCTGGCTGCGCCTCCCGGCCCCGCAGCGCAACGGCACGGCGGCGGCGCTGGACGAGCGGTTCTGGAGAGCCGGTTCGACGGTCACGGGCCGCTGGGCGTACCGTTTTTTTCGCGGGGCGTTCGACGCGGCCCGCTATCAGGCGCTGGACCTGCTGGCGGCCTGCGCGGGGGTGGAGTGGCGGGCGCCCTTTCTGGACCGCCGGGTGGTGGAGTTCCTGCTTCACCTCCCGGACCGTTTGCGCGCGCGGGGCGGCCGGGACCGCTGGCTGTTGCGCGAGGCGATGCGCGGCCGGCTGCCGGAGCGGGTCAGAGAGCGGCCGGACAAGAGTTACGTGGCGGAGTTGTACCACCGCGGTTTTCGGGAGCGAGAGCGGGCGAAGCTCGAGGCGCTGCTCGCGGATCCGCTGCTGGGCCGGCTGCCGTATGTCGACGTGGGCGCGTTACGACACCAGGTGTGCGAGTATTGGGACGGGAAATACGACGATAATTCCTATTTCCAGCGTCCGCTGGCGTTGGAGATCTGGTTGCGGTCCTTCTCCGGACGCTATCTGTTAGAATGAGCCGCCAGCGGAGTGGAGGCGAGATGTCCGAGCGAGAACGTCCAGGGAGCGCCAAGCCCGCACGGGTGCGCAGGAAGAAGCCGTACCGTGCCCCCAAGCTGGAAATGCTGGGCACCCTGGCGGAGTTGACTCGGAGCAACCTGGCCGGCCAGAACGACTCCTTTTTCGGGACGGGCGGGGACCAGACGCGTCCCGAGCCCCCTCCCAGCTTCTGATTCGAACTCATGGAGTGCGCAAGCTTGCTTGCGCTTTTCCGGCAGCCGCGCCTCGGCGCGGCGTCCCCGCCAAAGGAACGTCCCGTGGACCGATCCGCCAAGGCGGCGGGCCTGACGGCTCTGACCCGTGCTCAGCCTCGGGTGCTCGATTACGCCGACGCCGAACGATGGAGCCGGCAGCTGGCGGCCGCCCTGCACGAATCCCTCGAACCGCAATGGCTGGAGCGCTGCCGCCTGGTCCCCCTGCCGCGCGGGGGCCTGTTCGTGGCGGGGATGCTCTCTTACCTGTTGCGGCTCTCGCACCGGCAGCTGGCCCCGTTCGCCTCGCCCGGATCCCCGGTCCTGCTGGTCGACGACTGCGCGCTGTCGGGAGCGCGCCTGACCCAGGCCTTGCGCGCCCTGTCAGCCACTGAAATCACCTTCGCCAGCCTCTGCTCTCCGGCGCCCCTGCGGGCGGCCGTCCGGCGAAGCGAACCGCGGCCCGGCCTCTGGGTCAACGCCGTGGAACTCGAAGACCTGGCGCCGCGCGCCCACCCGGAGGAAAGCGAACGAAGGCGTTGGCGCCAGCGGTGGCTCGAGCGCCGTCCGGAGGCGCGCTGGGCGGGACTGCCGGAAGTGGTGATCTTTCCCTGGACCGAACCGGACCACCCCGTCTGGAATTCGGAATCCGGAAAAGTGGAAGAGGGGTGGTGGCTGGCGCCTCCCGACCGCTGTCTGAAGAACTGGGCGTCCCTGGGGCTGGCACCGGCCGGGGGCGGGCGTGTACGGCGGTTCTGGATGGCGGAGGGCGTGGCCTATCGCCTGGAGACGGACGCGGTGCTGCTGTGCCGGCTGCGGGACGGCGCTCTGTTCGAGCTGTCGGGGCCGGCTTCGGAGATCTGGCGGGCGCTGGCCGGGTACGGTGACCTGGCCGCCGCGGTGTCGCATGTCGGGATGGCCTTCGAGGTGGAACCGGAGCGGGCCCGGCGCGACGTCGAAGAGCTGGTGGAGCACCTCCTCAGGGAGGGTCTGATGGTCCAATCCCCGCCCTGAATCGAACGCGTGCTCCCCAACTTTGCGCCCTGCTTCAATCCTGTCGAAAAATCGTACTCAGGACGCAACTCGTCGTCGTTTTCGGAGTCAAGGTTCCGGTTTCATACTGCCTTCGCTCCCGAGCGGTCGCCGCAAACACGAAGCCGGACAAGTCCCGTTGGCCCGGCCAGTTGGCCAGGGGTGGAGGCGGAGCCCACGGCCAACGGCCGACGCCCCCTGACGGCTTCCGGCCCCGATCGGCCGCGTGCTACACTACCGCGAGTCCGTCCGGTCGGGGCATGGCGCAG